>NZ_JAAHIE010000230.1:0-11027 GCF_010671945.1 Moorena sp. SIO4E2 | reverse complement strand
TTCCTGAACTACTGCTGACTTTTTCAGCTGGTCACCCACCAGGAGGTATTGACTCAAACTATTACTCTGACTAATTTGTCAGTTTTACTGAGATCTAGTCTACCGTACTTTTAAAAGAGCCGCACCCAAATCATTTGTCAAATCACTGGACTTCTTAAAAACTAGCTCCAACTCCGCTCCCTTCTGCCTCCTGCCTTAAAGCAGCCCATTTATTTCACGAATCAGATAGGATTGCTATAGGTGTTCAGCAATCACCTTGTGATAGATCTTTATGATGTGATCTACCTTAACTTCCCAATCAAAATGTTGCATAACTTTCTTTTGACCCATCCTTCCCATATCAAGGCGTTTTTGGGGTGAGTGCGCCAGCGTCAGCATTGCATTGGCAAGACTATCAATAAACTCCTCTCTAGAGGAGGGTTCTACAAGAATTCCACAAGAAGCATCGAGATAATCTGCTGGGCCTCCCCAATTAGTGGCAATCACTGGAAGTCCCTTTGCCATTGCCTCAAGCACCACTGCCCCACCACACTCTAAAAGACTCGGTAAAACAAACACATCAGACTGCTGTAATTGCTCTGAACACTTTTCCTGAGAAAGCCAACCCGCAAAAAATACTTTACCAGTATTGTGGATAGTTGTGGATAAAATATTGAGTTCTTGTGCTTGTTTCTCTAGTTTATCCCGCTCTGTACCATCACCAATAATAGTTAAGCTAATCGGAAAGTTTAGGGATGCTTTTTTAAATGAAAGCAGCAATAAATCAACGCCTTTCCAGTCCAAAAGCCTACCGATAAAAACATCTTATGTTTTTATCGGTAGGCTTTTGGACGCAGATTTCAGAGGTTTAAATATAGATAAATCTACACCGTTTTCTACTATTTCAATGACTTGTTTACAGGCGACTTGAGGTAGTGCTTTTCGGGTTCGCTCATTTGCCACTATTAGTAATGCTGCCTGTTTCTTTCCAGGTATCAATTGGTTCATGATATTCGAAAACTTCCGTCCCAAAAATATGGTAAAGTTGACAGTTTTATTTTGGAGTTTATCAAAACCTGGAGGATAGTCCATACCACCATTCATAGGACCAAGAATTATCGGTACACCCATTCCAAACAGCATAGATGGTTCTTTGGGGGATACTGGAATCGGTTGATGAATAATATTGATCTGCTCCTGCTTAACAATACGGCGAATGATTTGCCGCTGGGTCAGCTGGGTCAAAAGATGCATAACCAGCCCTAGGGTAAAGTAGGATAAACGGGTAGGCAGCAGATGACCTAACTGCCACAACATACGATGCCAAATGGTGTCAGGAACATAAGCAATATGTTGATCTTGGGGAAATAATGCCTCTAATTCTGCACGAGTGCGTTCGTGTACGACTAACCAAGTAGGAATTCCTCGTTGGCGCAAAATTCGATAGTAATGTAATGGAAGAGCTGCTTCACCACCAAACTTTGCAGATGCATGTTCCGCTGCAATCAATACTCGAAGGTTCATATTATATATCCTATGTTCTGTGGTCTGTTTATGCACTAGCACCCCGGAGCGACTACGCTTACTTTGTCACTCTAATTACCAATACAGGGTAAATGTATATTGTCAATAAACTACTAATAGTTCTTAATAAACCCGGCCTTATTGTGCTTGTTGACAATGGATTTTCCACATATAGTATTTATTTAATTACAAAAATCATAAGCTGTTGCGCATTTAAATTGGATATTATTCAGTTATCAAAAAAAACCGTCAAACCATCTCCCCTGCTCCCATTCCCCCCTTACTAAGCAGGGCTGTTTCTTGCGTCCTGCTAAAATTTAATTGGTTGGGAAGTGGGCAGATAGGGAGATCGGGAGATAGCGGTGCGACCCCGCGCTTTTTAAAAGCTAAGCGTGAACGCGCACCGTGGGTAATTTTTATTAATAAAAAGGTATTGCATAACCTGAAAAAAACCCTCTCCCTATTACCTATTCCCTATTACCTATTCCCTATTCCCTATTACCTATTACCTATGCCCTATTACCTATCTCCAAAGTAAAAAACCTACCCCTGTGAGCTACTCCCGACTCCCTACTCCCTGTTCCCTTTTATAAAACCACCTCTAATACCACGGTTTGGATCGCGAAGTTGAATATTATCTTCTAGTTCAAATGCACAAGGGAGTTTAGCAGACCAGCATAGCTCATGCTCTTCTGGAGAGATATCTTGTGGAGAAAAATAATTAATACCATTGACTTGTTTTTTTACTAAATCTGACGTCATCATCTGGGGAGGGATAATCAGTCGATAGGACGTTTTTTGATTCAAAACAATAACTAAGGTAATAAGAGATAAAGCTAAATAACTAGTTATCCTAAATATCGGAGGAATTATCCATAACTTTGATACCGGTAGTTTTTTGGTAATCAGTAAATTTAAATTTCCGATTTTTTGATGACAAACTATAGTAATATATAAACCAGGTAGAAGAATTAGATATCCTAGTCCAAATCTGATCACAGGAGCATAAAGCATCATAAATAAAGTTCCCGAAATAGCTAAACCTAAGACCCAAATCAAACCCCAGAGGCGATGAATGATTGATGTGCGGAGAATATAGATGGCTAATAAAATTGAAATTAAAATTATTCCAGTCGCAATTTGATTTAGAGTACTAGAACTGAACCACTGCCAAAATAACCAAAGCCAGGGATTTGAATTTGGGGGAGGTGAGCCAAACCAGGTTCCCCAGCCGCGAGTGTTTTCAGCAACTGCTTCAGCGTCTTCCGTTGTCCAAGACCAGGGTAAATCCAGACAGAAGAAGGATGATGGAAAAAGTGGGCAACCAGAGGTGATGATATTGACAGCGCACATGGGTGATAAGAGTAAAATAGTGATGACACCACCTATCACTAGTCGTTGCACACAAAACCTACTGAAAACAGTATAAAAAATAACTGATATGAATAATAGGGGTAGAGAAGTAAGCTTTATGGTTACAGCTCCAGCTGCTAAAATCAGTGGGATAAATTCATCGTAAAATTTATTATTAAATTTATTTTTAAAACTAGAATTTTTACCCCGAGTTACGGATGATGAGCGATGGTGAGCAATGATTAAAATTGCCCAAGCGATGATTACGGTGAGGAAAATTACTGGGATATCTGGCGATGGAGATACCAGGATATCTGACATCAAACTCGATAGAGCTAGGAGAGGGAGTACAATCAATGAGCAGATGACGATAAACCAGTCACTGAGCTGTGCTTTATTGGTGAATAGTTGAGCTAAAGCAATCAGAAAGTGTACTATTGCGAGAAGAAAGGCAAAGCCATTGGTTATCGCACTAACTTGAGCATCGAAAATTGGAGGGTTAAACGGAGCAGCGAGCGCAAACCACGATGAGGTAAAACCAAGCTGCTGAAGGAGCAGGGCGATACCTGGCACTGCTCCATACTCGGACAACCATCGGATGGCTCCATAGTGATAGAGACCTGTGTCAAGCCAAGTTACTTGTCGGCTGGTGAATGCTGCGACACCAAATTCTAAGGTCAACAATCCCAAGGCTAGGTTGGGAAACAGCATGAAACATAGATTAGCAATTTCATCGCGGGTAGGTTGTGATGTCAGAGACAATAAACTCAGACTAACAGCGGTACACCAGCCTACCCAGGAATTGAGGGGAAATACTAGGGAGGTTGCTAGCAGTGCAATGGACAGCACAACGATGCCCAACCACACTGCTGCAATAATGCGATCGCTAACTCGTTTAAAGGAATCCGCTTGCAGTACATTCAGCACAGCAGTTCCGATCAAGTAGCAAGGAATAAGTAGAAAATTCCAAGTCGTGATAAAGTAGAACATGCCAATAGCCTATACAGGCTGAAAAACTGAGTCCTCTACTGAATCCTGTTTTTGCTTTAACTCTTCTGTGGTAAATTCTTCATAGTAAGAACGCTCAGTATTTACCTGCCACAGATCATGGTTTTCCCCCAGTAAGTTCTTAACTGCTAGCATTCCGGTTAACATCGAATGGTCTTGATTGTTGTAGCGATGCATCCCATTACGTCCAATGGTTTGTAGGTTATCAAAGTCTGCTAAAAAATCTTGAATCACTTGTAAATGCTGACGATAATCACGGTCGTAAACTGGGTAAGCTTTAGGTTGGCGCAACACAGTACCATCCTCTACAGCCTTGGCATCCGCCAGACCTAAACTCGCCAATTCACGGGTGGCTAAATCCAGCAATTTGGGATCAGATAGATTCCAGATTTCATCTCCCTCATTACAGAAGTATTCTAAACCCAGACAGGTCTTGCTAGGATCCGATACCATTTTTGGACTCCAATTCTTAAAATTTTGGATGCGACCCACTTTCACCTCTGGACTATGGATATAAATCCACTGATCAGGAAATAGATCTTTAGCATCAATAATGAGCGCTACAATAATAAAAGCTCGATAAGATAGGGATTTTGCTGCTTCGATTACCGCTGGTGGGGGAGGTGGGTCGAGTTTTTTAACCAGTGCTGTCACTGGCATACTGGAGATGAAATGGTCTCCAGAGATACTGATAGTTTTTTCATCCTGCAAAGCAGTAATGCTTTTGATATGATTGCCATCTCGTTGAATACTAGTCACTACAGTATTCAGTCTTACCTGACCACCTTGATTATCTACTGCTTGCTGAAATTTTTCCCACATCATCCCTGGTCCAAGTAGCGGGTAATCAAATTCCTTAATCAAGCTTTTGCTATTTTGACTTCCGAACAAAGCATTGATGATTGCTCGTTTTAGAGATAATTTTTGAATTCGCTGTGCTGCCCATTCTGCTTGAATTTTATCACAGGGTATGCCCCATACTTTCTCCGTATAAGTTTTAAAAAATAGTCTGTATAAACGACGACCAAAGCGATCGCTTACCCATTCTTCAAAGGTTTCAGGTTCATGCCAAGGTCGCAATTTTGCCTTGATTTTTGCCTTGAAGTAGCTGAGCAACATAACCAGACTGGTAATGATGCCTAGATTCGATAGGGTGTTAAAGATTGAGAGGGGATAGTCGTAGAATTTACCCTGGTAATAAATGCGTGACATGCGGGGAACTTTGATAAAATCTTCCCCTAAAACCTCTTGCCAACGTTGATGCGCTGCTTCTACTTTGGTATAGAAGCGATGACCACCAATATCGAAGCGATAGCCTTTGTAGACTTCGGTGCGAGCAATACCACCGACTTTATTGGATTTTTCTAGAACGATAGATTTAATGCCTTGTTTAACCAGGTCATAGGCAGCTGTAAGACCAGCCGGTCCTGCGCCTGTAATCACTACGGGATAATGTTCCATTGATTAAAAATAGTGCGTCAGTGGTGAGTGCGTCAGTGGTGAGTGTTTAGTGCTTAGTAGGACAATATTGATTTTTATTCCATAGCGATAGCAATTCTAGGTTAAACCTAAGGTTAAACGTTATTTTAAACGTCGATAGTAACTGTTATTGTTCAGGATTTTAATACTCATAAATAAACCCGATTTTAGTTTATTTTTAAATAAAGATTTATAGCGTTTATCATACTTATGATGTACATTCATTTTTATTACCGTTACTCCCTACTCCCTACTCCCTACTCCCTACTCCCTAAAACCCACTACGAAAGTACCTCAACCAATTTATCCCTGCTATAAACTTGATAGCTTAGGCAAGTATATCCGAGGTTGTAGGTACTTTTGAAAGCAATGACGAACTATACCAATGGCAAACGCAAGTCCGCTGTAAAAGTAATACAGCCAGTGCCATGGAATGGTTCGTATAGTGAATAGTAGACCACGCTTTTGATAAAAGAATTGGTAGACAGGTCTGTTGAGTACTAGCAGGGCGAGACTAAATACACAAGTAGCCATAGCAATCAGAGTACTAGACCACCAATAAGCTGTAACTAAAGCACCTAGTAGAGCATAGACCAACACCACACTAATACGACTAGACAGCTTTAGGTTCAAGTCACTGATAAACTCACGACAGTTTTCCGGACTTGCGTCGCGAACCTTGAGAATTACGGCAGTCCAGGGCAAGGCGCGGTAGAAAAAGTCAGCTCTAAGGAGAGAAATTATGCCCCAGGGCTTGAGATGTTTCACCCGTAGAGTCTTACACAGCTTAATCCTGTAACCTTCTTGCTTGAGTCGATAGCCTAACTCAATATCTTCAATACAGGGTTGACGATAATTTTCCTCAAAGCCACCCATGGCAATAAAGATGTCACGACGGATTGCGCCACAGGCACCCCAAAAGGTAAATGCTTCTTCAGATGCAGTTTGATGAGTGTAGTGGTGGAGTAAATTTTTGTACTGGGAAAGGAAATTAGCAGCACCGGGAGAATCGTCATAAGAACCAATTAAAGCGGTTAAATTAGGTTCATTATTAAAAATTTTCACCACTTGACCAATAGTATCCGGATAGATGGCTACATCAGCATCTATAAAAAACAGGATATCGGTCTGTGCTACTTTAGCTCCCAGGTTTCGGGCTTTAGCCGGACCCCCTGCTGTGGGCAATCGAATTACTGTGGCTCCAAAGTCTTGGGCTAGACGCCATGAGCCATCAGTATCGCCATCAGCTACTACAATCACTTGATCGGGAGGGGGTGCAGCTTGAGATAGTCTGGCAAGACATTGACGAAAGTCTTCCCCTCCGTTGTATACGGGGATGATGACGGAGATAGTTAGTTTAGCAGAGTCAACCATTCTTTAGAGAATTTACCTTCAATTACTGATTGAGATTTTGAGATTAAATCGTTACTATGCATCTCAATAATACCCTCGTATAGTTTAACATTATTTTAGTTAAAATTATTAGATTACACTAAGTTTGACAAACTAGTTTATTGGCTTTAACAAAACTATATAAGAATCACCAGTAGGGATTTTTTTAAAAAAAAATCCTGAATTGACTAAGTAACTCTGTACTTGTAATACAGGTTGTGTCTACAGGTTGAGCAGTCAGCCATCCGCTATCAGCAGTCAGCCCATAGTCAGCCCATTTGATATAGCTAAACGCTGATAGCTAAATTAAAAGCTTTGCTGAATCTTCGAATGAATAGGAGTAGAGTGGGCATCCTGCCCGCCCGAAAATATATTGAAACTGGCAAGATGCCAGTTCCACGGCAAGATGCCCATTCCACAGCAAGATGCCCATTCCACAGCAAGATGCCCATTCCACAGCAAGATGCCCATTCCACAGCAAGATGCCCATTCCACAAAACTCTTAAAATCATTCCATTATTAAGCAACGCTAAATTAAAAACTCAGTTTATCCCTGTGGAAAGTATAAATATAAAATTTAAATCACCAAATGTCGGTTGTTAAAACAGTTGATAGCTTACCACTGGTTTCAGTGATTATCCCTGCCTATAATACAGAGCAGTTTATTGAAATCACATTACAGTCTGTTCTTTCTCAGACCTATAAAAACCTGGAATTGATAGTGGTAGATGACGGTTCTCAAGACCGGACAGCTGAGATTGTTCAATCTATTGCTAAGCAAGATCAGCGTGTTATCTTACTACAACAACCAAATTTAGGGGTGGCTGCTGCTCGGAATTTAGGGATTCAAAACACTAAGGGAGACTATATCGCTCCCCTGGATGCTGATGATATTTGGTATCCGCAAAATTTAGAAAAGCAAATGAAACGCTTCTTGGCAACAGATCCAGCGGTAGGGTTGGTTTATGCTTGGTCGGTGGATATTGATGAGGAAAATTCACTGACTGGAGATTTCCGTGCTTCAAGTATAGAGGGAAAGGTTTATAAAACTCTGGTATGTCATAACTTTTTAGGCAATGCTAGTGCATCTATGATTCGCGCCTGTTGTTTTGAGACCGTTGGTGGCTACAACTGTCAACTGAAGGCACAACAGGCTCAGGGGTGTGAGGATTGGGAGCTCTATTTGCGAATTGCAGAACATTATGAATTTGCTGTTGTGCCGGAATTTCTGATTGGCTATCGCAAAATTGTTAGTAGTATGTCTCGCGACTACAGCCAAATGGCTAAGTCTCATGGTTTGATGCTACGTGACGTTCAACAAAGGCATCCAGAGATTCCAGCAGCGCTTTATCGATTGTCTAAGAGTAGTTTTTATATGTATTTGGCACGACAAAGTAGTCAGTGTAGTAGCGATCGCAGTACGTTATTTTGGCTATCTCAAGCTTTAAAAGCTGATTTTATTACGCCTATTTTTCGCTATGGGTTGTATATCTTGTCCCTTAAAAGCTTATTGAGAATTATCACTAAGCTTAAATCCGGTAATTATGTTAATAAACCGGGTGTAGGCGTAAGTCCTGCGGATTTAAATAAACGCCGATGGAGTCTATATTTCAAGCTCTTGCTTGGAAATTTATTACACCGTTCACTGCTGATAATATAAGGAAGTTTTGGTTATGCTTTATCCAATCAAAGTGGTGGACATTGAATTGAGCCGCCCCCTGACTACTCTTGATGGTTTAGATGGCTATATTGCAGTGAAAGGACTGGTTCGCTTCCATGGTGCGCCAATTGGATATGTTCAAGCACCGATTACTAATGGTTACTGCACAGCAGAAACCTTAAGTAAACTTATTCTGGAAGGCCATAGCGAGACGATTATCAATCGCCTTTTGTACAATGGATTATCCTTACCCCTCGGACGCGAAAGGTTGTGTCTTGAGGATTTGTTTGATGTGTCACCACCAGAGTATAAGGGCAAGTTGCCGTTAGTAACAGTTGCGGTTTGTACTCGCGATCGCACTGCTGATCTTGCTCTATGTTTAGACGCTATCAATCAACTCGATTATCCTTACTTAGATATTTTAGTTGTTGATAATGCTCCCACCAGTGATGACACTAATAAACTGGTGGAAACTTATACTAATGTTCGTTATATTTGTGAACCTCGTCCGGGTTTAGATTGGGCGAGAAACCGAGCTGTTCTTGAAGCTAAAGGAGACATAATTGCCTATACTGATGATGATGTAGTGGTTGATTCAGGATGGGTAAAAGCATTAGCGCTAGTGTTTATTAAACATCCTGACGTTATGGCAGTGACTGGGTTAGTTGTGCCTTATGAATTGGAAACCGAAGCACAAGTGCTGTTTGAAATGTATGGCGGCTTCGGGCGAGGCATGAGGCGTAAGTGGTATCAGGTTAATCGAGGCAACAAAATGCCTTGGAAATTCCTGGGTACTGGACAATTCGGTACAGGGGCAAACATGGCTTATCGCCGCTCAGTATTTGATGATATTGGTTTCTTTGACCCTGCTTTAGATGTGGGTACTGTGACTAATGGTGGTGGTGATTTAGAAATGTTTTTCCGGGTGGTTAAGGAAGGACATACCCTCGTCTATGAGCCTAGTGCCATAGTGCGCCATCGACATCGACGGGATTATGCTAAGTTGCGTACGCAAATTACTAATAACAGTATTGGTCTGTTTTCTTACTGTATCCGTAGTCTCTTTGCCTATCCAGATGAGTGTCTTTCTTTCTTGTCGATTTTGCTCTGGTGGATAGTGTATTGGAATTTAAGACGTCTGTGGATTGGTTTCAAACATCCCACTCGCTTCCCACGGGATTTAATTCTGGCTGAATTAAAAGGCTGCTTCATTGGTTTAACTCGCTATCACAAAGCTCGCCACACTGCTGCTGAGATTACTAAATCTTTCGGTGAGCAAGAACGGGAAACAGAAGAGGATGTAGATAGTGCTCCCTACCCGATTTTTTCTGACCCTATCTTTCCTGCTCTGACTAAGGAAGAAATCCAAAAGGTTAAAACCAATCCAGGTATGGCAGTGCGGACTGTGGATCTACGGGAACCTTTACAGGCATTAACTGATGTTAAAGAGTACTCATCAGTACGAGTCTTTGTGAAATGGCATGATCAGCTTTTAGGTAGCGTTGATATTCCTAACCCTGATCGAGGGATTAGCAAGAGTCGCTTAATTGAGGTTATTGTCAATCAGTTTGGTATGAAGCTGCTGGAAGTAAACCTTAACTTCAGTAGGTATTACTGCTATACTCAAGCAATATCTATCTTAAATAATCACTATAAAGTCACGGATAAAGAGACTGATTTACTAACCTGTTTACCTGATAAAATACCAATCTCTATTATCATCGCTACCTATGATCGACCCCAAGATTTGCGGAGGTGTTTGTGCAGCATAGTTGCCCAAAAGTATACTCGACAATTGGAAATTATTGTAGTTGATAATCATCCCGCTTCTGGTTTGACTCCACCAGTGGTTGCTGAGTTTCCTGATGTTGTCTTAGTTAGTGAATCCCGTCAGGGACTAGCTTATGCTCGCAATGCTGGCTTTGTTGCTAGTACTGGGGATATTGTGATTGCGACGGATGATGATGTTACTGTGCCACCGGATTGGTTAGAAAAACTAATCGCTCCTTTTGCTAGAGCGGATGTGATGATTGTCACAGGTAATGTTTTGCCCCTACAGTTGGAAACCAATGCCCAGCAGTGTTTTGAAAATTATGGCGGCTTGGGACGGGGCTTTGAGGAGTTTGAGGTTAACGGAGATTGGTTTGAATCCTTTTCACGCCATGCTGTACCAACTTGGCAGTTAGGAGCAACCGCTAATGCTGCTTTTCGTGCCAGTATCTTTAGTCATCCCAAGATTGGTCTAATGAACGAAGCCCTCGGTCCCGGTATGCCTTCAGGAGTTGGTGAAGATACTTACTTATTCTATAAAGTACTTAAAGCTGGCTACACCCTCATCTATGAGCCAAGCGCTTATGTCTGGCATAAGCATCGCACTGAAATGGCAGAGCTACATCGTCAGCTTTACAACTACAGTAAAGGTCATGTTGCTTACAATCTGACCACATGGCTACAGGATGGGGATTGGCGAGGATTGGTGCAAATAGTGCTGGGATTGCCACTTGCTCATTTATCTCGCATCTATCAACGGCTCAGAGGTTGGAGCGATTATCCAATCTCCCTAATCTGGTTGGAAATGACAGGTAATCTGGCTGGAGTTTGGTCTTTGTGGCAGTCCCATCTGCGGGTTAAA
>NZ_JAAHIE010000023.1:0-36981 GCF_010671945.1 Moorena sp. SIO4E2 | reverse complement strand
ATGAATCATTAGTCTCTAGTCATCGCTAATTGGTCATTGGTCATTGGTCTTTTGTTAATACCAGGAGACTTAATGTGGATCACAAAGGACTAAGGACAAAACTGACTAAGGACAAAACTGACTAAGGACTAAGGAAGATGAACTCAATAGCAACGGTCACAGGCGTACTGCTTTTAAAACTTCCTTAATTCCAGAATACTTCTATTGTGGCTGACGTTCCAAAGTTGCTTCCATTGTGCTATTGAGATAATGACCTGCCATAATGCTACTGGAGAGGTAGTATATATTTTCATTACGTTGATACCGGGTTTCAAAACCACTGCGTCGTTGGCGATCCCCTAATACCCAATACCGTTGCACAATGGATTCTGGAGCCACCCATCCTTCTCCCTCGACACGACCTAGGAGGCTGTGCTGTAAGACAAAGGTATACTTGGGCTCGCCAGTATCGAGACGCCCTAGATACTGGCAAGAGATATCCTCCCGTTCACTATTGGGAAAAACCAGTCTTGTGACCATAGTAAACCAGTTTTCCCGACTCCAGGTAACCATAGTCCCACCTCTGACTACAATTAATTTTCCATTGCGTTCCAGCCAATTGCCCCGAAGTGTCCAGCGTCCTTCCTCCAATAAAAAGGTGTGAGCCACAGTGTTACTCTTTATCTGTTACTGAATATTACCCTCTCATTCCCCACTCATTCTAGCTGCTATACCTAAGGTTGTGGGGTTTACCCCCTCAGGTTATCCCATTGGCAAACTTCCACGAGTAGCCCAACTGCTACGGAGCAACAGACAAACTAGTTAAACTCTCCCCCAGACTCACCCACGGGGGATTCTAAGCTGATATGGCAAGAGCAGCTGATTAACTGCATTTCACAACGCTTACGATCCCTGTCTTGATGCAATAGCGAGTGGGGGGGACCCCCAAGACCGCGCTGCATCGCTAAAATACTGAGTTTTAGGATGACTGGTGTTGCGATCTCGGAGAATAGAGGTTTCCTAAACATACAGCCTCTGAAGCACCGGTTACTTGAGGTAGATTGCCGGGAATACCCAGGTTACGCCAATGAGCCAAAACAGCAAATGCGATCGCTTCTTTAAAATCCCGACTTAACCCAACCTGGTCAGTGGTTAATACTGGCACCGAATCTAGTCTAATTTGCAGCCGTTGCTTCAAGTATAGATTGCTTGCCCCTCCACCACACAATAGTACTTGGTCTGGCATTTGAGGCAAGAAGTTGCGATAGCTCTCAACAATAGAGGCAACAGTTAGTTCTGTGAGTGTTGCCAGGAAATCAGCAGGAGCAAGGTTATAGGCTTCACTTTCTACCAAACACTGCTTGAGATAATCTCGACTAAACAACTCCCGTCCGGTAGATTTTGGTGGCGGTATCTTGAAGAACTCTTGAGCAAGCCACTGTTCGACCAGAGCCTCACAGGGAGTGCCACTCGCTGCCCACTCTCCATTGTAATCATAGGTTTTTCTACCGTTGGTAAAATACTCGACAGCCAGATCTAACAGGGCATTCCCCGGACCAGTATCCCAGCCATATACCTGTTCCAACCAGTTCCCTTCACTAACTGGCAAGTAAGTAACATTACTAATACCACCAATATTTTGGATACATCGGTTATGGGTGGATGAGCGGAGCAAACAAGCATCTATCTTAGGAACCAGAGGCGCACCTTCTCCCCCAGCAGCAATGTCAGCCACACGGAAATTGCTGATGGTCTTGATACCGGTAATCTCAGCAATCACCTCTCCCCGTCCTAGTTGAAGGCTATATCCCAGAGTCGTTACAGGTTGTTCGGGTAGCGTGGCCTTTTGGCCAAGGTTAGCAGGTTGAAGGTTAGCAGGTTGAAGGTTAGCAGGTTGAAGGTTAGTAGGTTGAAGGTTAGCAGGTTGAAGGTTAGCAGGTTGAAGGTTAGTAGGTTGAAGGTTAGCAGGTTGAAGGTTAGCAGGTTGAAGGTTAGCAGGTTGAAGGTTATCAGGTTGTTCGCCTTTGGCGTTCGAGTAGGGTAGGTTAGCAGGTTGCAGGTTGTCTGGAAAACTTTCAACTTTCAACCTGTCAACTTTCAACTCGGATGAACCTTGGCCAATAGGCCACGCTACCCGAACAACATTAACCCCTAATGGTCGATGGTATACTGTTTGACCATGGGAGCCAATTAACTCAGCGGGGGGATGACCACTCCCAATTGCCAATGCTGCTTGGGCAAATTGAAATGCGATCGCATCATCCAATGCTGCCAATGCTGCCATGGATAGGGGACTTCCAGCACAGACAGCTAGAATTTTTTCCCTGAGTTCAGTGGGGTAGCCATAGGTAGCACCAGCCAGTAGCTCAATCTTTAAATCTAAGTCTGAGCCAGAAATTTCTACTAGTGCAGCATCGATGCCATCTACAGATGTACCGCTCATTAAGCCAATTACACGGGTCATCTTAAAATTGTGTTGGGTTAAGGTAAGCTAAAAATACCAATATAGGAGAGATACTGCAACTTATGGGTAATGGATGTAACGGATAGGAGGAGAGGGAACATAAAAACAGGTTTATTTTTCGCCTTATGTTAGCTACTGACTAGTAATTAATGTTTAGTTAGTCTATCGTTAACTATTTATTGTTTATTTCTAATATTACCACCTAACAATAACAAAACCCCTAAGACTTTAAGCGCAGGAATCAAAATAACTTGCTAATAACTTTAGCTGAGCTATCTTAAGATTTGGGTAATTGTTGAATGTTGGCAGAAAGTGCAGCAAAAAAACCCTAAGCCCGAAGGAACGGCTCAGGGTGGTAATTAAATTTCATCTACTTCTTTTAACTCCACCATTCCTGCCACTGTCTCCGGAAAACAGAAACTCGAATCCTCCTTTTCCTCTTCCCGTCTTACCCTGCACCGAAGCGCTAGCGCGTCTATGGGCTTTTGCGGTTTCATCAAGAACCATTAGCCCCATAAAGCACACGAGCATTATCACACAAAATCCCCATAGCAACCGACTCCGCCTCCTTAGCAGTCAAATCCCCATCGTGAATCGCTCCCTCCAAAACCTGTGCCAATACTATCCGTGCCCACTTGGCTCCCAAGTAATATAATTCCGGGATATTGTGAGCATCAGAAGAATACATCAGTTTACTGGTTGGCACAAATTCCAATAACTGCTGCACTACGTTACGCATCCCAGCTACACTTAAAAAAGGCACCGCTAACCCGAAATCTAAATACACCTGAGGATAGACCGCTGCTAGATAACCAGCTTCTTGGGTATAGGGATAAGACCCATGCAGCAGGACAATCGGAGCGTTACGGAAGCGTTGGTCTTCCAAAAGCGAACGCATATAAACTGGATTAGCCAGCGGCAAGTCTAAATCTGGGTCACCAAACCCTGTATGAAACTGCACAGGTAGTCCATGTTTAGCCGCCATCTCTAGCGCTTGGGTAATCAAAAAATCAATTAAAGGCTTATCTACCAGCCGCAGGGGTTTTCCCCTCAAGACCTCTTGCTTGAAGGAATCAAAACATTCCTTAGCTACCTCCTGTGGTATCTGTTGGATATCCAAACCTGTACGATAGGCAGCAATACTCTTGAAGCCTACCACTCCTGGTGGTGGTGGGTCAATGTTGTAGCGGAAATGGTCTAGGAAGGTAGCAAAGTCATCTATCTCACGGATGAGATTTTCTGCTAGATATTCCAAACGAAGGATGTGCTTTACTGGCAGAAATTGTTCATGCCATTCTCTAGGAAGAATCTTATTTGGCAGAAAACCATCATCTAAGAAAATTGCTTCTAGTTGAGATGATTTAAAACACTGCTGGGTTAGTTTTTTTAATCCCAATTGCTGGCGACGTTCAAGAATTGCCTCTTCCTCTGGTTCACACTCTAAGAGTTGGGAAATATCCCGAAGGCTTCGTTTGTAGAAAAGGCTGTGACGGGCATGATGATTAATCATCTCAGGGTCATAGGCTTCACTGAAGAAGGCAGGATAGGGATAATTAGCAGCAGCTTCAGGAGTTAGCAGGTTGTGAGCGTGTTGGTCAATAGCGTTGATAGTCCACAGGTTAATCATTTCAGATGATTAGATGCTAGAGATAATTGTCTGGTAGTTAACGTAAAAAAAAGTTTATTGAACTACGAAGGCAGGAAGTACCCGAAGACGCCTAGGGTCTGTTTGGAGGATTGGTAGCGATCGCTTTAGTTGTTGGTGGGGTAAACCATTTGGATGGTGATACCTCTAACTGTGTATTTGGTAACTGTGTCTTTGCTAAGATTGCTGGTAATATTATGACTGTAATCCCTGATTTTAAGTCAACTAGAATACTGCTTAACCACCAAACATGAAAAATTTACCGTTTCAAGTAGTAGTATCCCTAGCTACTTTGATCACGACAAGTATGGCTAGTGCTAATGCTCAAACTGTCGTTGCTCAGATGGATTTTGACCACCGTAACGCCTCGACAGAGAAAGTTGCTGCACAAGGGAGAATGATCAATGAGTTGTGGCAACAAGCCAGTCAGTTACGAGGAATTGGTAAGTATAGTGAAGAGATAACGATACGGTCGCAGATTGTAAAACTTCAGCCAGACTCTTTCTTAGCTTGGTATTGGCGAGGGGATACGTTGAGTAGCTTGGGCCAGTACGAAGCCGCGATCGCTTCCTATGATCAAGCGATTAAAATTAAGCCCAATTACCTTTTAGCGTGGTTTGAGAAAGGCAAGGCAAACCATAAACTAAAACGATACGATGCGGTGATTACGGCCTGGAAGCAAGCAGTTTCAATTCAAGCCACATCAGAATTTGAACAGCAGTTGGTACAGACAATTATTCCCAAAAAAATTGCCAGTGTGCTGCTTTATGATTTGAAACGGTATTCTGAGGCGATCGCATTCTACAACCAAGTACTGGAAGTGGATGCCAAAGCTGCTTCAATTTGGATTGACCGAGGCACAGCTTTTTATCAACTCGGTCGATATGAAAAAGCAATCACCGATTTTGACAAGGCGATTCAACTTGATGCTCAAAACTCTTTGGCTTGGAAACAGCGAGGATTTGCCCTCTATCGCATCGGTCCCTACGAACATGCGATCGCTTCCTTTAAAAAAGCAGCAAAATACGAGCCTGACGATGTGGAAGTCGCTGGATTACTGACAGTTTTACAAACTTCAGGAGAATCTCAAGGGGAGTTACAAACCTCACAGCAAAGACTTGTTGCAGTTCGCACTGAGATCAGCACGGCTGAAGACAAACTCCTTCTCCTTCGCAGTGAAACCCAGACAGCAACAGCACAGCTTGAATCGTCTCAAGCCCAAGTGCGTCAATCTCAGCAGCAGTTAGTGGCTCTGACAGGCAAAACTCAAACCGCACAATCACAACTAGAATCGTCTCAAGCCCAAGTGCGTCAATCTCAGCAGCAGTTAGTGGCTCTGACAGGCAAAATTCAAACCGCACAATCACAACTAGAATCGTCTCAAGCCCAAGTGCGTCAATCTCAGCAGCAGTTAGTGGCTCTCAGAGGCGAAATTCAAACTATCCAAGAACGGTTTAAATCTTTCAAGGCAGAACGCCAAAGTTTAGAACAGAAACTAGTGGCTGTAGGAAGGGAAATCAAAACTGCCCAAGAACGGCTAGAAGCCTCTCGCCGTGAACAACGAGGCTTAGACCAGAAACTAGTGGCTGTGCGAGGGCAAATTAAAACTTCCCAAGGACGGCTAGAAGCCTCTCGCCGTGAACAACGAGGCTTAGACCAGAAACGAGTAGCTGTGGGAAGGGAAATCAAAACTGCCCAAGAACGGCTAGAAGCCTCTCGCCGTGAACAACGAGGCTTAGACCAGAAACGAGTAGCTGTGGGAAGGGAAATCAAAACCCTACAAAAACAGCGAGATACTTTCCGCAGTGAAGTACATACATCACAAGAGCGTTTAGTTGCTCTTCGAGGAAAAATACGCAGTTTGGAAGAGAACATAAATGTATCTCAGGGAAAACTACGTCAGTTAAACGATAAAAAGCAAGTTGCAGCAGAGAATCTACGTGTTGCTGAAATTCAGTACCGTGGTTTACAAGAAAAGCTGAGTAGATTGGAGGTAGCAATAAGCCGAATCAGGGGTACACAACAGGCATCATACGAAGTCAAACGTTGCCCTCTTGCTAATCAAAGATAAACACGGTTGCGATTAGAACAAGTGGGATTTTTTATCCTATCACGTTCCCTTTATAATTCGAAATATAAACAACTATGCGTAAGCTATAAGCTATAAGCTTATAGCTGAATTCTCACCAATATCAATTGGCTCAATATCGCTCTAATAAAAGCTCGACTTCCTCCTCCAACTCAAAATCTTTCATTGCTTCCCACTCGGCTTTCCTTACTGCTAGATAGGCTTGAGCCAATTCTACTCCTAAGGCATCCAACAGTATTTGATCACCACTTAAGTTACCAATCGCTTCCCCTAAAGTAGTTGGCAATAACTCAATACCCCTCTGACTACGTTCTAATTCTGTCAAATGTCCCGGATCCACTGCCACGGCTTCTCCCAATTCCAAACTGTTACGAATTCCATCCAAGCCAGCCGCAATTACTGCTCCCAAGGCTAGATAAGGATTAGAAGAAGCATCAACAGTTTTTAGTTCAAAATTGGTTGGACTCTCACCGTCTGGGTTACTCGGTACCCTTACCGCTGCCTCTCGGTTATCGATTCCCCAACAACGGAACGCACCGCTCCAACAATGAGGGCGAATCCGTCGATAGGAATTAGTACTGGGTGTAGTTAGTGCCATTAAAGCTGGTAAATGCTGTAACATTCCAGCAATAAACTGACAGGCGACTTGGGAAAGCCCCCCATCCCCTTCTGGATTGAGTAACAGGTTTTTCCCATCCCGCCATAGGCTGATGTGGAGGTGACAACCATTACCAGCTTGGTCAGCTAGGATTTTGGGCAGAAATGAGGCAACCAGGTGATGTTGAAATGCGATCGCTTTTACTGTCTCCCGGAAGGCTATTTGTTGATCTGCCGCTGGTAGGGCTTGGGTGTACAGTATAGAAATTTCCTGTTGACCAGGACCACATTCTGGGTAATACTGCTCTACGGGCATCCCTTGCTCCACCAAGGCTTCAGCAATGTGGTCAATCACCTCTTGATGTTGATCCATTGCCAGCGTCGAGGCAAATACGGTATTGTCTACCGGTAGAATCCCCTCAGGGGTTGGCTGCAGCAGGTAAAACTCATTTTCAAATGCAGCAACCACTTGTAAGCCCTCACTTTCCGCTTCTGCTACCATCCTTTTGAGGAAGTTTCGGGGACAATACGGCCATGGGCTACCATTGTTGACCATATCCCCAAACACACGGGCATGACCAGGAGCATAGGGTAAGGGGGTTAAGGTTTCCCAATCCGGTACTAAGCGGATTTCACCGATGGGTCCCAAGCCACTGCCTGGGACTGGGACATCATACATCACCGGTAGAGCTTGCTGGGCTGCTGAAATGCCCACACCGTGCTTGAGGTAGTCTGGTAAGGTTTTCCAGTGGACTGCTTTACCACGGATGATGTTAGCATTGTCGCACCAGATGATACGCACAAATCGAATACCTAGTTCATCTATAGTGTTCAGGATTTTATTTTTCATTAAAAATTTTTTTTAAATTATTAGTTTTTAGGGTGTTTAACTAGTAGCAAATATCATCTCAAAAATCTAGACTCAGTATATAATAATTAATGGTTAATTGTTACTATTGTTAATAGTTAATGGTTAAAGTAATTAAGCATAAATCGGGTTTCTTAATATAATTACTGGATTTCAGCCTTTGATTTATAGCGATGCAGCGCGGTCTTGGGGGTTCCCCCCATGAGCGACTGCATCAAGACAAACAGAAACCCGGTTTGAAGGGTCTTGGTGCGTCAGTCCTGATTACTGAATACTAGTGATAATGAGGTGCATTGATGACATAGCACTTTCTTGCCCCTCATCCTACTAATACCACTATTACCCATCATCCCCCTATTCTTCACCTCCTCACTACCAAGGTCAAGACTTATCGGTCAGGGATAAGGCTGAGATGGGAATGCTCAAACTGCTATCTTGGAATGTGTTAACTTGTCCATCCTGGAACTACTGAAGACTATGACACGAAAGATTATCCGTACCCCCAATGCCCCAGCACCCGTAGGACCATACAATCAAGCGATCGCAGTCAGCGGTCAAATGATTTTTGTAGCTGGTCAAATTCCCCTTGACCCTAGCACCGGTGAGATTGTTGGTGATAATGATGTAGCCAAGCAGACAGAACAGGTAATGGCTAATCTTGAAGCTATCCTAGTCGCTGCTGGAGCTAAAATCCCGGACATAGTCAAAACCACCGTATTTCTGGCAGATATGAATGATTTTGCTACAGTAAATCAGATCTATGCCAAATACTTTAACGAGGAAGATGCTCCAGCTCGTGCCTGTGTTGAGGTTTCCCGACTACCTAAGGATGTTTTAGTCGAGATTGAATGCATTGCGGTGATTTAGTCTTGTGGAAACTGCTATGGCGTTAGCTTAATGCTGATAGCTAACTTATGACGAAGGAGCTGGGGGGGCGACAAGGGACCCAAAGTACTTGCCAGCTCTAAGTTTAAGGTCACTATGAGCCCAAACTTATAATCCCAAACTATATATAGACAGTCATGAGCATATTTTCAATTACTGGAAACTCAATCCCTGATTCTTTCATCCAAGTGGTCGAAACATCGGGTTTATTTATAAGTTTGGTAACTGAATTGAATAAATCCAGACCAGATAATAATTATAGCCGAACTGTCACCCCCTCAGGTTCTGATCTATAAAGATTTTAGCAAGATTTTTTTTCACATTCCTTAAGTATATAAAGATTCCAATAAAATTACTTCTGCTATAGATTAGTAGATCTAAATGAACTATATGATGAACTACGAAAATAATTTGTAGTCAACAGCAATGAAAACCTTATTAGCAACTGCCCTAGGAACTGTATTAGTCACAAGTACTGCCCAAGCCGCAATATTTATAGATACTAGAGAAGCCTTAAAGCCTAATGATTTCCTAGATTGGTCTGAAGTAGCTGAGGTTGTTGTAGCACCACCTTTTCCCACCCTACCTAACCGATTTTCAGCTACTTCAGCGGTCGGTATTGATTTAAATGTCAGCATCCCTGCTGGAGAGTTTCTCCGTATTGATCAAACTCCTGTTTTCCCTGGTGCATTTGATGTAGGGGATGCCCTTCTATTTACAGGCCTTGCTAATCCTGGTCCACTGACTATTACCTTTGATACTCCAGTCTTTGGTGTTGGGACACAAATTCAATCCGATCCTATAGAAATTTTTGACTACATAGCAACCATTGAAGCGTTTGATAGCTTGGGAAATAGTCTAGGAAATTTTGAACGTCCAGGTGTAAGCCAGAGGGATGCTGGCAGCGGCGTGATCTTTACTGGCCTGTTTGATAGCAGTGGTGACATCAAAACCTTGGTGCTCAATGCCAAAGAAGAGGGCCTTGATGTACCTTTCGCTATTAATGCACTGAGTATCAGGTCTGTTCCTATCAGTGTTCCCGAACCTTCAGTGATATTGGGACTTTTAGTTATTGGTACAGGGAGTATGGTTTCCCGGCTCAGAGGCTTGCCAGAAAACAACTAATATCGAGTCCGGTTGAATAGTTATAATTCTCTGGGTATAATTCCTGGGTGTTCCTTACTTGTTACTTGAACATTTAAAATTGGCAACTAAGAACTAACAAGTAACAAGTAACATGTATGCTTAACTTGAAAGACTAATAGTTGAGTCCCCGTTTTTGATAACGATACTTAGCCACAATCGGATAAACTATATTACGTAGCCGGTTGAGAGCTCCCACAGGACGATGAACCACTAAGCCATTCCACGGGGAAAATCGCAGGTTTTCAGCAGAGTCGTATTGTTTGTCAAAATCGATGATCTGATGCTTGACGGTAAGGCGACCAACCGTAAAAAATGGTGATTTCTTCTCACTCCAACGAATTGTGACATCATCGATGGACATTTTCGGGTTAGTTTGGAATTGGATGCCAAAGTCCCAGCAATAAAGGGCATCGGTTTTCGATAGTTGTTCGATCAGCTCGTCTCGATAGTAATTGTCCGGTTTGCTTCCATCCAATCCCAGAGCCTTGGCGCGATCGAAGAAGGGAAGTTTGGGAATACCTGGTCGGGACTGATATCGAATCCTTTGATGGGGAGGCTGGCATGAAACAGGGGTAAACGCATATTTGATCACAGCGGGATACTCAACAGGAACTAGGCCTGGTTGAGACTGATCAAAATCTGGTTTGAGTCCAAGGGCAGAAGCAGAACCACTCCAATACCGTTCCGTTAATAAACTCTTTGGGGTTCGAGCTGTTACTTTAGCTAGGGCTAGCAATTGCCTGGGATGACTCCTGAGCCACTTCTGGGCAGCTTGCTCTGAGTCAACTATGGAGCCAAAAAATTCATAATAATATTTGATGGTTTTGATAAAAAAGATCTTGGCATTTTGAACAATAATATCTTGAGTGTTTGGCTCGTAGCTTTGTTCTAGGCTTTCTCCTTCAACACCAATCACTTTCACAGACATTGAGCGTGTGTCTGCGACATAGTCGTTTTCAACATTTGTTCGCCCATTGGCAAATCGCAGCTGAACAGGATATTGTTTCGGTGTCGCAAAGAGTCCTTGCTTGAGGGAAATCCCATTGAGTTGCTCTTGAGTAAGCCGAGTTCGTTTCCCTAGTTCGCTTTTAATTTTCTGTTCATCAAAATCAAAAATTTCTAGGTTTCCCTCCACCGATGCGTGGGTTTTGGCATGGGTGTCTCGCAAAGCCCGTTCCTGATCCTTGTAAAGCTTATCCATCTGAATCCTGACTTGCTCGGCTACAAGGTCGTAATAGTTTTGTTCGTCCTTTTCGGGATATTCTGTAAATAGCTTCATGGTTATTTTTTCTAGACAAATTTTGAAGAATTGGTTGTGATCAAAAATGGGTTAGGATAGCAGCGGATTTGATCGGGTACTGTCAACTTAAGTGACCATAGATCTGGTGATTGAGACTCAAATTTTACTTAACCGGTGATTTCTCAATCAGAGAGCTTGAATTTTTTGTTTAATTTTTGCTTGACAATACCCGATGCCTTGCTTAGGGATTACGGTAAAACGTTACTTTATAGTTTTTGTCCTGCTGTGGAGTATTGCGGTTTACCAGATCTGAGAGAGTATTGGTGTTTTGTATTACTTCCCAACCGACCGGAGAAAAAGTTTCTTCGTTGAAGATATTTTCTGCCAACAGGGGATTGGTCAATGCTTGGGAAAAGGCATCAACTGCTATCATTCGGGTAACCAGGGGAGCTACTGCTGCATTTGGTGGCACATCCTCGGCATAGAGTCCCACATAGAATTCTATATTGTTGACATCACCGTATAACCGTTTTAGTTCCCTTTGAGTATCTTCATCCCCCGTGATCTGATCGAAATCTGTCACCCGAGGAAACTGACACATTTCCCGGTAATCATTGTAGCTAGCCAGTTGAGCTTCACGACCTAAGTCGATACTTGCTAATTCAACAGGTATTAGGAATTTTGACGTGTTAAACAAACCAATTTTGGTGCCTGGTTGGGAACAGGTCTCCTCAAACAATGGTCCCAAGCCTTTATTGATCAGCATTTCATTGTTCCATAGGCTATCCACCATGGGAATTGGCTTGCTGTCATAGGTCAGAGCTTCGGGAAGGGCACTGTGCCAACGATACACCAAACTAAATTCAATTGTCATCCAATTCTGGCGATACCACTTCTGATTGGTAAACGCTGGGGGATCGACAATGAACTTGAAGTTATAGGAGGTAATGTGATTAATATACTCTTCCACCACAATTTTCATGATTAACACCATCACGATGTTTCTAGCCGTTTGGAAGAGTCGCTCGTCATCCCAATCGGGATAATGCTTAGCCAGTAAATCACACAGGCGATTGTGTTCCCTCAGACACAGAACATTAAGCATTACATAGCCAATTTGGACATTGGCTCGTTCTACACCCATGGCAAACAGTTTGGCTTTCTTGGCTGGGTCGAGTCGCTTCTCATCATTGAGCGGTTCATACAACCCATCAAACTCTGGTTTGACCACTCCCTTTTCTGGATCTTCGTAATAGAAGAGGGGATATTCTTCACCATTGATGATCTGGCTTTTCAGTTTCCCGCCCTGATTGGATCTCAGCATGTCTGTAGATTTTCTGTTCAATCCATAGACGGGAGATAAATCGATACCGTGGTTAGAGGTATTCTTTAATTTATTGTAGCGATCAGTGCGCAGAAAGCCATCGGTAAACCACTGCACCCAATAGGGAAACAACAGGGTAGATTTCTCGGAATAGATGGTTTTCCCCTCTTTTTTGCGAAACAAAACAGCAAGGTCTTCGAGAGGGGGAAGGTTCCCTGCTTTGTTGAACTCTGGATCGGGGGGTAAATGTCGTCCGCTCCAGGTTCGGTCTGTTAATGAGTCCCAAGAAGTATAGGCTGCCATCGCGCTTAACTTATGGGGACGAGTGGGCATTTTGTAGACGGCATTGTTAATGAGAGTTTTGTTGACTTTACGTCTGAGAGAGTCGTTGCTTTGTATAAAGTCCCAAATCCCCTTGAAGTTGTTTAAACCAAAGCTTTGTAACCGGTTCCTAAATCCGTCTCTAGATTTATTCCTTTTTTTTGTCATTGAACTAGTTCCCTTGTACTATTTACCTTTTGTGTATAGCAGGATTACTTGTCCCAAAAGTTATTATAAGGTAAGTCTTCAGCTATCAGCGTGTCGCGTATCAGCTAATGCGCTACGCGCACGCTACACCGAACAGCTATCAGCTTTTGAATAAAACAGGTCAGCATTCGTTTAATATCTATTACGTCTGCTGTTCGGTGTAGCGTGAGCCTTGGCCATTCGCGAATGGCTGACGGCTGACGGCTGACGGCTGACTGCTGATAGCTTACGTCTTATCCACAGTTTCAAAGGATTCTGAACCCAGTGGACTGGGTTTCCAGCCTTGAATATTGGCGCGCTTACCTAAAAGGGGTTGGGAGTGGACAATGGGAATGCGCACGGCTTGTTCAAATAAAATTTGATCCACTTGGCGATAGATTCTTGCCCTAGCATCCTTGTCTTGGGTCTTACGACCGGTTTCCAATAACCTTAGGATTTGGTTATTTTTCCAACGTCCAAGGTCAGCGGTAGCATTAGGTCCGAAGTGGGAATAGTAGAAGTTATCTGGGTCGCCATATTCCCCAGTCCAACCCAATATAAACCCTTGGAAACCAGGAGACTTTTGTCGGTCTTTCAGATAATCTTTCCAGGGTTTGGTTTTTAAAGAAACCTTGATGCCAATCTTACCCAAGTCATCAGCTATTCCTTGTGCGATCGCTTTCGGATCAGGATAGTAGGGGCGGAAAATTTTCATATACCACAGTTCGAGGTCAAAGCCTTTGGGGTAGCCAGCTTCCCTCAGCAGTTGCTTGGCTAGCTGTGGATCATATTTATAGCTACCAAAATTGGATGACTCAGACCAATCCAGTAGGGGTGGAGTGAAGTGAGCATCACTCTCCCCTAAACCCTGCCAATTTTTTTCAACAATCTTTTGCTGATTAATTCCTAATGCGATCGCAATCCGTACCTTTTGTTTGGCAAGGGGTTTGTAGTTGGTATTGAGGGATAGATATCCGACGTTGAAGGAGGGACGGAAAATAGATTTGAGGTTAGCCTCACCAACTAAATTTTCTAATTGCTTAGGAACTAGGTCTGAAGTGAAGTCAATCTCTCCAGATTTCAACATGGTCAGGCGTTTGCCAATATCTGGGATGAACCGCACGATTACCTTTTCTGCTTTAGGTAGGTTTGGTTTCCAGTAGTTCGGGCTCTTTTCTAGGATAATTTCCTTGCCATTACGCCACTCTTTGAATTTAAATGGACCTGTCCCTACTGCTAGAGATGACTCACGACCATACTTAGAACCGGCTTTCTTGATGGCTGTTGGGCTAGCGATACCAAAGTAGCCTGACCCAATCATAGCTGGAAAAATGCTTAAGGGCTGTTTCAGGACAAATTGAATTGTATACTTATCTTTGATGACTATCTGTTGTAATAGGGATTTCGAGTTTCCCTTGAAGCCACCAAATAAATCAGCCCAAATTTGATACTTTCTGTCTTTATCGCGATAGCCGTATTTGTTTTCCGGGTCCCACCAACGCTCGACATTGAACTTAACCGCTTGAGCATCGAAATCAGTGCCGTCATGAAACTTTACCCCTTGGCGCAGTTTAAATGTCCAAACTCTGCTATTGCGAGACGCTTGCCAATCAGTAGCTAATCCTGGTTCCAGTTCAATCGTTCCCAGCTTGTATTCCACCAGGCGATTGTAAATTTGTTTCTGGACAACCAGGGATTCCCGGTCGCTGATATTACCTGGTTCTAGGTTTTCTGGTTGTCCCACTGCTCCGTAAACGATTGTCCTGCCCTTGGAATCCTTAGGAGGTTTAGTTGGGGAAGGAGTAGGAGTAGGAGTAGGAGTAGGGCTGGGAGTAGGGCTGGGAGTAGGACTAGGGCTGGGACTAGGGCTGGGAGTAGGACTAGGAGTAGGAGTAGGGCTGGGAGTAGGGCTGGGACTAGGACTCTCAGAAACAGTAGGAGTAGGACTCTCAGGGGTATTTTTCCCAATCCAATTAGAAGGGCTAACGCAGTTACAGAGAACTATAGTTAGGACAAAAGCCACAAGCAACAGTATCGGTCGCCATCGCCTCATTGATAAAACTCCTTTATATTGCGGCTCTTGCCAAGAATTGGTAACTAATAGTCATTAGTCATTTGTGATTAGTTTTTATTGACTCGACTTACCCTTGCTTCTGTTCCTTAACCATAATTGTAGGGGGGCAATGGTTTCGTCATCACTATATGTAGCGCAACTGCTGAAATCCTAATGGGTTTATGTTGATTTGGATACATGCTCCCATTATAAAAATAATTTCCGAACTTTTAGCCGTTAATTGTGTTATTTAAGTTGTTTATGTTATCACAAAAGTGGTCAAACCCAAATTAACCAAAAAGTTGGAAGCCAGAACTTTGGCCAGGCGCACGCTAGTTTCCCGCTCCCGATCACTTGCTCCCTATCACTAAAGACACAATAATTATGGTAAAACCGATACTTTTTAGCTACCATAATCTCCCAGAAAGTCAATTTTGGCTCGCCAATGCAAGCTGATTACGAGGGCCAGGGTGTATCTACCAAAGCCCTCAGGAATATCCCACGAGCGCCATTAATGTCACGTTCGCACCTCAAGCAGCGTCGGCTTTGCCGAAAGCGTGACCAAAGGTCAATCCATAGATCGCCCATCGATTTTTGATTTAATTTTATTACTGCCACCAATATTGATCAATTCACCTGTCCAGCTAACAGTTTTGCTAGTATAGGCTTCACAGACGTCTACCATTGTTTTTCCTGTTTCTAAGGCTTTGTGCTTGAGAAACTCTTTGAAGCGATAATGAGCAAAAGAAAGCAAATTACGAACAGTTTTAGACCTGATCTTCCTGCTTCCCTTCTTGGCCATTTCAGATGTTTCAAAAGTGGGCAGTAGTATGACGTCGAAGTTGTTAACTAAGAAGCGGGCAGCTTTGTGATGTAATTCGTTAATCAGATTCTGAATTCTGATAATTATTCGTCTGGCAGCTTTTCTCATTCGGCGTTTTTGCTTTCTTTTTGCCTTACTTATTTTTGATAAAAGGCTATCAAGGTGAGAGCAAAGTCGTTGAATCCGATAAAAATCCCCACAACCAATTTTCCCAATAGAATTTTCGCCCTTAGAACGTCAAGAACGTTCTAACACCAGGGTCTAAGGCTACTACTATACCTTGGTTCTCGGTTTTTACTTGAGTAGTCTTGTGGGGGACTGTCAGATATAGCAGAAGTCAGAAGTCAGAAGTCAGAAGTCAGAAGTCAAACTCTTGCGCTTACAAAGGGTGTGAGACTTTTGTCATGTCCTAACTGCCCTGGCGACTGCTATAATAGTCCCCATTAGTGCTAGTTAATCGACAATCTCCGATATCGCCTGGAAGTGTCTCAGCGAAGGTCAATTCACCCAGTTTTGTATGGTAAATCCCTTTGCTAGAGACAGCAGACTTGGGTATGTAGCAAGACTGAACAGGATTTTTACGAGATCTAAATCTTACCCGATTTATCTGTCCAGTCTTTTTGTATTTTTTCTTTGCCTCCCTGACAGCAGTGCAAGCATCCTTAATCGCTATAGATTTAATCTG
Source organism: Moorena sp. SIO4E2 (assembly GCF_010671945.1). Taxonomy (NCBI): domain Bacteria; kingdom Bacillati; phylum Cyanobacteriota; class Cyanophyceae; order Coleofasciculales; family Coleofasciculaceae; genus Moorena; species Moorena sp. SIO4E2. The sequence continues at coordinate 20,676 of NZ_JAAHIE010000023.1, read as the reverse complement.
ATAAGGTACTGTCTTACACCACTCGGGTAGGTCATTTAATATTCCAGTCTTAATGGCTTTCCAGTTAGCTTTAACTTCGCCATATGTTCGCGTAGCGGCTCCTACGGAGCAAAGTATTTTGACAGTTTTATTAAAAACATAACGGGACACTCCAAACCACTGGCGAACTATTGTTCGCGTAGCGTGGCCTACGGCCAATCGTTGCTCAGGGTTTAGGAAGACTCGCATCTTCTTTGATTTTTTTGCCGTATTTTCGGAGTCCGTGGACGCGGCAAGAGAAGACGTGAATGATGGATAGAAGATCTGCGGTAAGTTCCGATTCTGGACAACTTTCATGGTTGTCGAGAACCAAGATTTTTCCACCGTTGATACTGACCAAGTACTCAAAGAGTTCAAACCCGAACCTGGTAAGTCTGCAAGGGCAGGCAACAATAATTGTGAGCTGATCTCCTTGCATAAGCCGTTCCAATATGATTCTAAGACCTTTTCTTTTGTAGTTAAGTCCTGAACCGATGTCCTTGACGATTTCCGCTTCCGGGAAGAGCGAATGCATGTAGGCGATTTGTCTGGCGAGGTCGTCTTTTTGTTTGTTACTACTGACTCGGCAGTAACAGATCGTAGCTTCTCTGTTTCCTTTACTTTTTCCAAGGCTGAGTAAACTAGTTGTGTCAAAGAGACGGTACCCGCTTGGGGTTCGTTCACATTTGATGATGCCATTATCTGCGTACTTCCGCAAAGTGTTCCTGGAGAGTCCCGTAAGTTCGACCGCCTTACGGATTGGTATTAATGCCATGAATATAGTCTAACAACTAATTTAATACTTTGATAGACTATGTGATACTTTTCAATACTGTCTACTAACCCCCGATTACACTACCACTGGCTCCACCTTATAGGCAGTACCTTCCCCCTGTCTAGCTTTTGCGTACGCGTAGCGTGGCCCTTCGCGCAGGGTGGCCCAAAGGCCAAGGCCAATCCCATGATGATTGATTGATAGTCCACTTAACCTTGACTTGATAACTCGGCACCATTACTGGATGCAAGACTGGATGCAAGATTGGCTTGTTTCACCTCATCTATCGCTTTCCGTCGTGCTTCGATAATTTGACCAATTTCACGGGCGAGACTTGGTGTACTTTCTATCATCTGATTAACCAGATCTGAATAAAGCGCAATAGTTTGCAAATCTTCCACAACGGTAACGGATACTGAGCTTGGTTTGCCGCTAAACAGTGCCATTTCGCCAAAAAACTCACCACTCGACAGAGTCATCACCTCCTGTTGTTCACCATAACTATCTTTGAGGTTGAGTACAGCTTTCCCAGCAATAATAATGTAGAGAGCATGACCAGGATCCCCTTGACGGATTACGGTTTCTCCCACACCGAAATGTTGTAGGACTGCTCCTTTCGAGAGATTCTCCAAGTTCTTTTGCTGTTTAGCTACAGGGACAAAGACAGGCATTGACTTCAAGCTCTCGGTAAACTTTGTCAAAGTGCTATCTGCCTGATTAGGGTCACTATCGAGTTTACGGAGTCTATAGATCGGAATGGTAGGTCCAAGATTGTTCCGTTGGGCTGCATACCAGATACGGGTCATCAACTGTTCACGGATTCTGGGCGCATCCTTATAGTCTTCGATAGAAAACTTGACCTCATAGTTACCCCGATAGTCGTTATATTCCATGGTGCGGATCTCTGGGGAAGGATCACTCAATATCCCTTCTGTCGCCAGTGCTGTTTCTTTTAATACTTGCTTAATTAGGTTGGGTGGATCATCACTGTCGAAGTCAATCCTAAAGGTTTCTACATGAATCGGTTTCGGTTTGCTGTAATTGAGGACTATTTCTCCTCCAAGTACCCGATGGGGAATAATAATCATGTCACCGTCCCGGGTTACCAGGTGAACAGCTCGCCAATTCATATCAATGACCTGACCAACTTTGTCTCCAATCTGCAACCAATCACCGACTTCAAAGGGACGAGCAAACAGTAGGGCAACGCCAGAAAAGACGCTGCCTAGAGAGTCCTGAAGCGCCAAGCCGATAACAATAGAACCCACACCCAAGGCAGTAGCTAGACCAGCGAGGTCGGCTCCCCAAACTTTCGATAGCACAATGGCAGCACCAAGGGCTACCAAAAAAAATCTTGACAAATCTAGGAGTAGTTTTGGGATCCGTCCTCGCCATGTATTTTCTCCAGCGGCTTCAAACAACACCGAATTGATTAGAGACAGAGAGGCGTCTATAACAAATATCCAGAGCAGGGTCTCGACAAGCTTGACAACATTGTTGTCCAGGTCTAATTCAACCACATTCTGGATAAATAGCAGGAATACTAAGACGGGTAAGACACGGTTACGAACTAGGCGGAGCGTAACTGCTATAGGCTGACCGCGTCTTTGTAGACGATGAGTAATTTCTGTGAGAATAATTACCAGGAGCGGGAACCCTATCCCTAAGGCTATTGCCCAGATAAACCAATCGTTTTGCCATATTACTTTGCTCATCAAAATAATCTCCTTGTCCCCTTATTTTTCTATCCCTTGAACAATAGGGTGAACCCTCTGAACAAGTTTTCATCCCCCACAGGATAATGCTCGCGCGGGGGTTCTTAATTTCGTGTATTATGGTAATCTGAAAAGAATGTAATCAAGTATAGTTTGTTCAGTTACCAATTCCCCATTAGCAATTCCCCATTACCCTTGGGTCTTTAATAATTTGGCAAAACTGGGCAAAGCCCATGTCTACACTGTTGAAGCTACTAATTCCTGTGCAGTTTTTAACAACCAAGCTTTCTGCTGATTTTTGCCATTAGGTGTGATGTCCTCAGCCTGCTCAAAGTCGTAAATATCATGGAGACTGTTGTAGACATTTTGAGACACTAATATAGCTCCCCGTGGGCAGTCAAACATCAGCTTATTGGCAACATTGACTGTATCGCCCCAAACGTCGTAGACAACTTTTTCTCGACCTACAATACCAGCAACAATATCTCCGGAATGGATACCGATTTCCAGGTCTATGTCAAATCCTCGTTCATGACTGAATCGGTGGGTCAACGCCAGCATTTCTAAAGCAAAATCTACCGCCCGTTTTTGATGGTCTATATGTAATATTGATAATCCACAGACTGCCATGTAATTGTCACCAATGGTTTTAATCTTCTCTATCCCGTATTTGGCCGTGGCTTGATCGAACAGACTTACTAGATCATTAAGAATGGCAATGACTTCATGGGTATCCATGGACCTAGAGAGCTTGCCGAATCCAGCAATGTCGCAGAACAAAACCGTAACATTGGAAACACTCTCAGCAATGTTTGTCTCTCCCCGTTTGAGACGTTTGGCTACGGAGTCGGGAAATACACTTGTCAGTAACTTTTCATTTTCGCGATTTTTCTGCTCGACTAGTTTAGTTTGAGTGCGTAAGCTGCCAACCATTTGATTAAATGACTCAGCTAACTCCCCAAATTCGTCTTCCGAGTTTATATTCACCACCGCATCAACTTCTCCATCCGTGACTTTTCGGGCGCTAGCAATTAAAGCCCTAACTGGTTGCACAAACAGATGGGCGAGCACCATAGCGAGTAGGGTGATCAGCAGTATGATCAAGGCAGCTGAAACCAAAACTCTCTTTTGAAAGGCGTAAACTGGGGCATAGGCTTCGGCAAGATCCATCTCGGAGAGGATAACCCACTCCAATCCATCGATGTTTAAGGGAGCGTAGGAACTCAAAACTTCAATACCCCGATAATCATTGATAATTTGGGTACCTTCTTGCCCAGCTAAGGCTGCTTTTACAGCTTCTGTCTTTACTGGCTGTTGTAGAATTGATGTACCAAACTGCTCGATTCGTTTAAGGATCTGTTCCTTTACACCCTGTTCTCGCAAGGCTTTACTATAAGCTGTGGGGTCTTGAATTAGGAAACGGGAAACTGATCGCATCAGATAATCCTCTCCGACTAGATAGATCTCCCCTGTATCCCCGAGACCATTACTCTTCCATTTACGGTAACCTGTCATGACATTGTTAATCTGATTAACCGGAAGCTGGAATGCCAAAACACCTATAAATTTGGAGCCGTCATAGATGGGAGCAGCAATAAATGCTACTGGGGCTCCAAAAGAAGGACGGTAGGAATCAAAATCAAATATCTGCACATAATCCTTTCCCTTGGCTTTTCGGAGGTCGCCTAAGGCGAATGCCAAGTTACTATCACTGTATGGTCCAGTGGTGAGATTGGTGCCAAAGTCTGTTTCTTTAAAAACTGAGTAGACAATCTCACCGGTTTGAGGATCGATCAGCAACATATCCTGGTAAGCAAACTTTTCAACAATGTTGCGAAAAATTGGGTGGTAGCGGGTGTGAATACTACTGTACTCACTCTTGTCTTCTGGATCATCTAGGAGATGTTTCTCCCCAGCTGGGTTGGGGTTAGTGGCGATGTAATAGTACTGGAGGTAACGAGCCGCAGAGGTTTCTGGTAAGTAGGATTCTAATACAGGCTTCCCGTCGCTAGTTTCCGCTAGTTTGGTTAAAAATTCTTTACGGTAGTATTCTTTGAGGGTGTCCTCTAAATCAGTTGGTGTATCAGTTGGTGTCCTAGATTGTTGCAGTTGGTTGTAGGCTGTTTTAAATTCCTGCATCGCCTCGACCACCATTAAGTTTTCACTCAGGGTCTGGGTCTGATGGCGAATATCTTCAAAGTATGATTCTATTTGATCTGCTTTGGAAGCTCGTAGACTGGTTAACTGGTTTGATACTGTTTTGCTCAGATGAGACTTACCACTCCGATAACCGATATAAGCAGTCACGAACAGCGAGCAAGTGCTCAGAGCCAGCAACATAAATATAAGTTTTGACCTGATACTGAAGTTGTTGAGCAATCCCATGAACAGCCTCCCTGATCCCCAATTGTGAATGATGATACCTGTTACCTTGTGTGATCCTCAATTGCCTCACTCCACACCTGAGAGGCTATGGAATTTGATCTATCTTCTTCCTGCTCAGGAGTAGGTAAAGAGTTCGATAACAAAACTCTTAGAATGTACGCAGTTGGAATCTTGGCTAGATAATAAGCTATGAAAGGGCATTGACTATGGGGGGTTACACCCCCCAAAATTATTACAATTGACCATAACTTGAACAGGACTTACGCAAAAGGTGCGACCCGTGGCGAATTTAATAATTAGATGCGGAAAGCGCACCTCACTGGCTCCTAAACGCGCTAATGATGTAGGGTGCGTTAATAAGGCCCCCTACAGGGATGGAATGCTTTAGTTCATTTGTACGGGGGAACTTCAGTAAAAAAAAAGTTCGCGGCAAGCACCAGCAAAATCTAAGTCAACTAAGTATTTTTACTCGGATTATCTTAGAGAATTTGCGATCGCACTCGATAGTTCTTTTGTGCTACAAAATGAAGTGCGGAAAGTGGGCTCGCCCGGACTAAGCAAACCATTAACAACCAATTGGGTAAGCCGACGGCTACCCCGACTCGGCGCTTGGTATTTCAGTGCTTTCAGTCGATTCATTTAGTTATCCTGGGCGGAGTCGAGCAAATTGTCAACTTAACTCACGAGCATCACAGGATTCTTCGCTTTCTTGGTGCTCCCTGCCAAAAATATTATCTACTGGTCTGACAAACCTGCGGAATGTGGGAAATAATATTTCTGATCAGGCAATAACCACAGGGTAAACGCAATAATCAATAAGGCGGCATTATTCTCAACAATATTAATATAAATTTGCAATAGTGCTGAGCAATCTTGGCTTAATATGGTCATCATCCTTGCCGTATATCACATTTTTGCTCAATTTTTCTTGCGCTTACCCTGTCACCAGGATCAGTTTTATCCTAACTTTATCCACTGACTAACACAAAAAAATAACATTTAACAATTAATTAATAAAATTAGCAGTTAATTTCTTGCGATTACAAACTAAATCATCTATTCTTTTATTGAAAGCAAGCATTAACACCTTTCTGCATCCCTAAGGATACTTCACTATGTTTATCACCCAATCAACAACAAAAAACACCCACTTTAGTTCTCTACCAGATGACTTATTCGCAGCTATTGAAGATCTCAAGAAGGAGCTAAATGCAGTTATTTTAGTTCACTACTATCAAGAGCCTGATATTCAAGATATTGCTGACTATTTGGGTGATTCTTTAACCTTATCTCGCCAGGCTGCTACTACAGATGCTGATGTGATCGTCTTTGCTGGAGTTCATTTCATGGCAGAAACTGCCAAAATCCTTAACCCTAACAAGTTAGTATTATTACCTGATTTAGATGCGGGTTGCTCTATGGCTGATGGCTGTCCTCCCGAAGAATTTGCTGCTTTCAAAGCTGCCCATCCAGATCATTTAGTGGTGTGTTACGTTAATTGCTCTGCTGCGGTTAAAGCAATGAGCGATATTATTTGCACCAGCTCTAATGCGGTAGATATTGTGAATCAAATCCCAAAAGATCAGCCAATTATTTTCGCTCCTGATAAAAACCTTGGTCGCTATGTTAGCGAACAAACAGGAAGGGATTTAGTACTTTGGGATGGGAGTTGTATGATTCATGAAATTTTTTCGGAAAAGAAGATCGTACAACTCAAAATAGAACATCCTCAAGCAGAATTTATTGCTCATCCCGAATGTGAAGCTCCAGTGTTACGCCATGCGGATTACATTGGTTCAACGAAAGCTTTGTTTGAGTATAGCCAGGGAAGTGCTGCGGAACAATTTATCGTCGCCACTGAACCCGGTATTCTGTATCAAATGGAAAAGCATATGCCACACAAGCAGTTTATTGCTGCACCAGCGACGGGTAACTGTGCATGTAATGAATGCCCTCACATGCGGTTGAATACTTTGGAAAAGTTATATCTAGCAATGAAAAATCGGGCACCAGAAATTACCTTACCAGAAGACATTCGGATTGCTGCACTCAAGCCCATGCAACGCATGTTGGAGATGTCAGCGCAACTTTCCGTTACTAAATCTATGTTGTCCAGTGTCTAAATCGTGATTGACTGACGAAACTTCTAAAACCCTTGATTTTACTACGAAGCAAGATTTGTCAGTCAACAAATTATAAATCTTAGAGGATGTTTGAAAAAGTCTGTGAAGGATTGATTTTCAAACATTCTCCGATATAATTATGACACAAAGTATGACTAAAATTAGATATGTTATTACCTTAAAGTAATCATGACATTACCGCAATTGGAGAATCAATATTATTCCTCAAAAGACGCAGCTTTACTTTACGATTGGCGCATTTATAGTATTCGTCAAGCCCTTAAGCAAAAAGGAAAAGCTACCGGAACTTTAGAAATTCAAGACTTGCTAGATTTGGGTCATCTGGATCAATATCACTACTTTGGTAGTCAAGCTTGCGATCGCGCCATCAATTATTTATCGCTCAATCCCAACTCTCGCGTTTTGGATATAGGAAGTGGTGTGGGTGGGCCAGCTCGATATATTAGCTATAAAACGGGATGTCACCTCCAATGTGTGGAATTAAGACAGGACTTTAGTGAAATTGCCCAAGAACTCACCCAACGGATGGGACTCGATCAGCGCATCCAATACCTGACTGGCAATGTTCTCAGTTCCGAAATCATCGATGCCCTGTTACCCAATTCATTTGACAACATCATTTCATTTCTATCCTTATTACACATTGAAGAGCGTGACAAAGTCCTTGAAATTTGTTTTCGTGCTTTGAAAGAAAATGGCAGTATCTACGTTGAGGATTACGTGGCAAATTGCACCCTGACACCAGACGTAAAAACCACTTTAAAAGAAGTATTTAAATCTTCTTACGTGCCAACCCGTGAAACCTACCGACAGCACTTCGAACGTGCAGGGTTTACTGAAATTTGTTTCATTGATTTAACAACCGGATGGCAACGTTGTATAAAAGAACGCTATCAGAAATTCATCGATTCCAAGGAAGAATCAATCAAACTCTTCGGTGAAGACATTTTTGAACACCGCAGTCGATTGTATAGAATTGGTCGGGATATGCTTCAAGGGGGTAGCGTTGGTGGAGCATTGATCACTGCTAAGAAACCCTGTGCTCCAAAGATATACCAAGTACCAGACACCTATTTTTCTGCTTTAACCTCTGTTTATAATGAGCAATACCATTTCTTTCTCGAAGACGGCTCTCTCCTTGCTCTGAGACATTTTAAAACCAAAACCCTTGAGCATTACTCCGCCTGGTGGAGTGACACTCAGGGCAACTCTCAGGAACTGATTAATACCTCGGAACAAAGAAGCTCAGCTGAGCATATCTCTATCCAAAAAAACGATCAAACTGGAATAATTTGTTTGCCAGAAGCCAATCTGGAAGTGCAATTTGAAGTGACGACCCAATTCACCTGGGGTGTTCCTGGTGAAGAAAATCAGCGCGATGTTATCCATCAGCCACAACTTGAATGCATTGTTCATACAGATAATGGCACTCAAAAAGCGCAAGGATATTGCAAAATTTATGAGGGGAATTATCCTAGGTTTTGGGGCTACCATTTTGTTTATGCACTCTTCCCTGATTACGGGATTATTTGGAGCGCTGATGCCACATTTGATCAAGAAAGAAACAATCATTTCAATTTCCTCAATACTTCTAAACTTAATACTTCAGAACTGGATAATTCCCAAACAGAAAAGCAAATATTGTTGCGCGGGGAAAAGTCTTATCATCGCCAAACAAGTGCTCATGCCAGCATTCAAAACAGAATGTATGACTTGATCTTCGATAGAGCCTTTGCAACTTGGTCAAGCATTCTGCGAAATCGAACATCAACGATGGAAAGTAACCTCAGCTTGGAATATAGGGAGGCCATTTTAATAATAGATGACCAAGAAGTGAGCAAAGGAGTTTGCTTAAAAGAATCTTGTTTTGGCACAATTGTATAAGGGCAAAACTATGCAAGACTCTCAAATTTCTCTATGTAATCCCTCAGAATTGCCAAATATTCCCTCCCAGTTTGATGTTATAATCATTGGCTCTGGTGCAGCAGGGCTCTATTCTGCTTTGTCTTTGCCTTCCTACTTGCAAGTGGGCTTAATTACCAAAGATGCCCTGAAAACCGGAGCAAGTAGCTGGGCACGAGGCATTGCTGCGGCAATCGATCCCTCAGATACTCCATTGTCCCATTGGGAAGACACCCTCAAAGCTGGGGCAGGTCTTTGCGAACCAGAAGCAGTCAAACTTTTAGCTGATAATGCTCCCGGTGCGATCAAGTCCCTTTTAGAGATGGGAGTCAACTTTGACCGCCACGGTCAGAAACTCGCCCTGGAGCTAGAAGCGGCACACTCTCGTCCTCGTGTCCTCCATTCTGGTGAAACGACTGGAAAGGTGCTGATTGATGCACTCACGGCTCAAGTTTTGGAACGGGAAAACATTCAGGTGTTTTCCCAGGCATTTGCCTTGAGTTTGTGGCTCAATGAAGTCACAGGGAACTGTCAGGGGGTGAGTGTCCTCTATCAAGGATATATTCGCTGGGTTAGAGCTGCGGCAGTGGTCTTAGCCACTGGCGGCGGCGGTCAAGTTTTTTCCCACACCACAAACCCCACGGTCAGTACTGGGGATGGGATTGGTCTGGCTTGGCGTGCAGGAGCCTTGATCCGAGATCCAGAGTTTGTTCAGTTTCATCCGACGGCGCTAACAGTAACTGGAATACCCCGTTTCTTGGTTACTGAAATTGTGCGGGGGGAAGGGGCTCATTTAATCGATGCCCAAGGACAGCGTTTTGTGTTTAATCATCATCCTGATGGAGAGCTGGCACCCAGGGATGTGGTCAGTCGGGCAATTTTCTGTCACTTACAGCAAACGAAACCCGATCCCTATTGTGTTTATCTGGATTTGCGACCCATAAAAGCCCAGAGGATGCGAGATCGTTTTCCTAGTATTATTCAAGCCTGTCAACAGTGGGACATCGATTTGTTTACACAGCCCATTCCTATTGCTCCTGTGGCTCATTATTGGATGGGGGGAGTTGCGACGAATTTGGAGTGTTGTACCTCCATCGAGGGGCTATATGCTATCGGTGAGACTGCCAGTACAGGAGTTCATGGTGCTAATCGTTTAGCTAGTAATTCCCTACTAGAATGTATTGTTTTTGCTGCTCAATTGTCCCAGCTAACGGTTAACTCCAAGGTTAATGGTGGTGATGATATGGGATATCAATCTCTGCCAGTAAGGCAGGAACAACAGGATTGGAATAACGAGATGGAGAAGGTTAACTCAATCAGACAAAATTTACCTAAACTCATGTGGCAAAGTGCTGGAATTTCTCGCTCTCAAGGAATACTTGAAGATGCGATCGCACAACTAAATAGTTGGCGTTCTCAACTCACTGATTTGAATATTATGGGATACTTACTCAAGGCGACACCCAACGAAACAGTGCAATTAAACTCCGATCGAGCTGAGCAGCACCTGAGGCTAGCTGCAGAAACTCTCAATTTGACCGATGTTGCTTATTTAATCTTAAAAAGTGCGGCTTGGCGCACTGAAAGTCGAGGCGGACATTACCGCAGCGATTATCCTCAAACCTCTGATGATTGGCTATTCCATACCCTAATTCAGGGAGATTGTTGGCATAAGTCCGGCAAGATTACCAATTAAACTGAGTTGGAAAGAGATGAGCCAAAAAATGTCAGGATTCAGCTATCAGCATTCAGCTATCAGCTGAATGCTTACCAGGGGAGAGGTCACTACCGAGTAATTTTCAAATGCAATTTTGGATCTTGTGCTGCCCAACCCCCAGGGGAATTCAAACGAACCTCAAAATGTAGATGGGGTTGGTTAATGTCAGGATTTCCCGTAGTCCCCACTGTCCCCAATAACTGTCCAACATTAATTTGCTGACCTGGACTGACACTAGTACGGTTTAAGTGAGCATAGCGGGTTTGGCGTCCTCCCTCATGATTAATCACTACCAAATTGCCATAAGTGTCTTGTGCTCCAGCATAGGCAACGATACCGCTATCAGTAGCAAAAACCTGAGTACCTTCCTGTGCGAGTAAATCCACACCAGCGTGAAACTTCTTTTCATCCTCACCAGCGTCTTGCCGCCAGCCGTAATCCAGTCCTATCCCTGCCACAGTTGGTAAGGGATAATTAGTCAATCCGGTGTAGCTATCTACAGTCGGAGTTTCCCTCGTTGCTGTGGGAATACCTATGCCAAGGGAATTTAACCCTGGGATAAAGGCTTGCTTAGAGGGTTTTTTACAACCATTTAACTCAAATAAAACCGCAGCACGGACACCGTAGGCGTCTGCTAAGTCTTGCCAAGTGGCATTCAATGGCACATTCACCAAGATACCATTGAATGGCGGAATCAGAATCTCTTGCCCCACTGGCATTGACTGCCGGTTTAAGGCTCGATTAAATCGAAGTAGTGTAGCCTCTTCAAGGTTGTATTTGTTGGCAATACTCTCGACGGTTTCACCTGCAACCACTTGGTGGCGAGTTAAGCGAGAGAGCACTGGCGGTGGACAAATATCCTCTATAGTTGTGTTTTGAGTTACTGTGTTTTGTGGCTGTTGTACTGTTTGTACTGTCAGAGTTGTTCGCGTAGCGTGGCCTTTTGGCCAAGGTTGTAGGTTGGCTGCTTGAAGTGTGGAATGTGTGAAATTTAACTGGCTTTGCGTTCGCTGAAAGCGGGACGAAGTCCATCGCTGAAAGCGGGACGAAGTCCATCGCCAACCATCATCTACAGATAAAGAACCAGGATAGGAATCAGTTGTTCCCAAGTTTGAACTAGCAACAGTTGGGGTCACTAGCCAAAAAATTGTAGAAATAATTGGGAGCCAGCGCACTACATTCATTGTTAAGGATTGAGTCATAGATCAAGACTAGGGCACAGGTAAACGGTTTCAACTTTTAGACTTCAAGCAAACAACCTAACCTTCGGGAATGGCTACTATGGTTTGAACTTTCCCCGTTCGCGTAGCGTGGCCTTTTGGCCAAGGACTTCCCTCAACCCTCTAAAAGATTAAACCTTCAACTAGTGAACCTTCAACTATTCAACCTTCAACTCTTCAACCTTCAAAGCACTCTTAAAATACTAGGAATACTATCCACTGCCTCTAGAGTCCGAATTTCATCTAGAGCCTCTCGGAAGTTCCCTTCACGCACATCATGAGTGACGACCACAATCTCTGCTAAGTTTCCTTGGAAACCAATTTGCACCACAGATTCTAAACTGACATGATGTTTGCCAAAACTGGTGCCTAAATGCCCAATTACACCAGGATGGTCTTGACTGAGGAACCGCGCATAAAAGCGGGTGACCAGGTCTGAAATAGGAGCAACATTACAATAGTGCTGATGAGCACAACTAAGTAGAGGATGTAGTTGCTTGGCTTCGAGATCGGTTTTGAGGACAGCAGCAATGTTCAAAATATCCGACACTACCGCACTGGCTGTCGGACCAGAACCTGCACCAGGACCAGAGAAAATCACTTGTCCAATCGGTTCGCCTTCTACCACAATCCCGTTGTAAACATCATTGATACTGGCAAGGGGGTGAGTTTTGGCAACAAGGGTAGGATGTACCCTCAGCTGAATAGTTTCAGACTTTGGGTTATCCCCAGTTGCCATTGGGTCTCGCTTGGCTACAGCTAATAGTTTAATTACAAACCCCAGTTTCTCAGCATAAACAATATCTGCTGCACTGACCTGACGAATCCCTTCACAGTGGACATCAGATAACTTAATCCGTCCTGCAAAAGCAATAGAAGCTAAAATAGCAATCTTGTCAGCGGCATCTAATCCATCCACATCAGCAGTGGGGTCAGCCTCAGCATATCCCAACCGTTGGGCATCAGCCAGAATATCGGCAAATTCTCCCCCTTCCCGTTGCATCCGGGTCAGGATGTAATTGGTAGTACCGTTAACAATGCCAGTAATACTATGAATACGGTTCACTCCCAATGCCTGTTTTAGGGGTTGAATTACTGGGATACCCCCCCCAACTGCTGCTTCTAACATGACGTAGACTCCTGCCTCTTCCGCCGCCGCAAAAATTTCATCTCCATAGCGGGAAATAACGGCTTTATTGGCAGTGACAATATGTTTACCTTGGGCAATCGCTTTGAGCATAAGCGATCGCGCTGGTTCTAATCCTCCCAGTAGCTCTACTACAATATCTATCTCTGGGTTGGTGACAATTTCTTCTAGGTCCGTTGTCATCAACTCCAGTGGTAGTTGCACTTCTCTGGGCTTATCAAGCGATCGCACTCCTACCTTGGCAATTTCTATCCCTTGCAGTAGTGGGTTACGTCCAGCTGTGTCGAGTAAAATCTTTGCTGTTCCTGTACCAACGGTCCCTAATCCTAATAAAGCAATCTTAAAAACCACAGTATTTATCCTGAATCTATATGCTTGCCAAACATGCGATCGCTGAAAGCGGGATGAAGTCCATCGCTGAAAGCGGGACGCAGTCCATCGCTTAAAGCGTGCAGATCGCGAATCTTTTTCTTTTCTAGCCTACTTTGCGGTTAAAGGTTCATCCGTTGAAGGTTGAAGGTTCATCCGTTGAAGGTTGAAGGTTCATCCGTTGAAGGTTGTTTCCTGCAATCTGCCAACCGGCTAACCTGCCAACGGGCTCACCCAGGTATAAGGGTTTCAACGTGTTTATATTTTTATTAATTTGTTGCTTTATTAATTTAGTGTTATTGATTTTTTTAGTGGATAAAGGTTTCATAATTTAGATGCATTTGCTTTATAGCTCAACAAAATACATTAAAATTACTTTTTTTTGAGCATCACATCTTTGGCAAACTGTTGTGTATTAAAAATATATAACAGCTTAACTGCTTACCTCACCATTGCCATTGGCATCTTTGCCGATATCCAAGCAGATTAGGTTTTGTTGGGTGCATCTCAATGGATGAAATTAAGCAAAAATTCGCGCGAGAATTCCCACACTCCCCGCGCCCCACACTCCCCGCGCCCCACACTTCCCACACTTCCCTTTTTTTGACAAATATGAGATACACCCGGTTTTGTTGACCTCTTTAATCTCCTCTGTGCTTGAGGCTGAAGCCTCTTTGCTGTTCCGCCTTACTTCCTAGAATACGGGGATAGCCACCTTCGGGTTATTATTTATTTTGGTTAACTCTTACTTTACCAAACACTTATAAATAATAAATGACCTCAACCCCATCAATCAAAGATAATAATCGCGTCTCCGTGACCGATATAGATATGCCTCCGACGCTGTTACTCGGACCTGGGCCATCTAATGCCCATCCTTCCATATTAAAAGCGTTGGGAATGCCCCCAGTTGGTCACCTGGATCCCCGTTTTATCGCACTGATGAACGAAGTGCAAACCTTACTCCGCTACGCTTGGCAAACTGATAACCCGATGACCATTCCCATGAGTGGCACAGGTAGTGCGGCAATGGAAGCTACTCTAGCCAATGCAGTAGAACCAGGTGATGTGGTTTTAGTTGGGGTAAACGGTTACTTTGGACACCGACTTGTGGATATGGCTGGTCGTTATGGTGCTGATGTCCGTAAACTAATGAAGCCTTGGGGGCAAGTCTTTACCCTTGATGAACTCCGAGAAGGCTTGGAAACCCATCGTCCTGCTGTCTTGGCTTTGGTTCATGCTGAAACGTCAACCGGTGCCCGTCAGCCCCTTGAGGGTGTGGCTGAGTTGTGCCGAGATTTCAATTGCTTGCTGCTGGTTGACACAGTCACCAGTTTAGGTGGGGTGCCACTGTTTATTGATGAATGGGGGATTGATCTGGCCTATAGTTGCTCCCAAAAAGGGCTTAGCTGTCCACCAGGCATTTCTCCTTTCACTATGGGAGCTCGTGCCCTCGAAAAACTCAACCAGCGTCGTACCCAAGTCGCTAATTGGTATTTGGATGTATCGATGTTGAGCAAATATTGGGGTGACGAGCGCACCTACCACCACACAGCTCCAATTAATATGAATTATGCCTTGCGCGAAGCGTTGCGATTGGTTGCTGAAGAAGGACTAACCGCTTGTTGGGAACGGCATCAAACTAATGCTGAATTGCTTTGGGAAGGTTTGGCTGATTTGGGTCTAGAATGTCACGTGGAGCAAGAATTTCGTTTGCCTACCCTGACCACGGTTCGGATACCAGACGGGGTGGATGGCAAGGCAGTTACCCGCAAACTGCTGGATGATTACAACATGGAAATTGGTGGCGGCTTGGGTGAATTAGCTGGTAAAGTCTGGCGCATTGGTTTAATGGGTTATAACTCTCGGCGAGAAAATGTGGAGCAAGTTTTGAGTGCTTTAAAGGAGGTTTTAGGGGATTCTAAATAAAACTTAATGGCAAGGGATTGGTAAGGGATGTAATGGTAGTGGTGATCCTATTTGTTCAGAAATATGCTCATTAACTTATAGCTGACTACTAATAGCTAAATCATAACCCTTGCCAAGCCTAACAATGCCCCAAAGCATGAAATGTTAAAAATTTCATAAGAACCAGAGCGAGAGCATAAAACGTTGCTCGGATGATGGAGTTTAATGATTCATCAATTGAAAAATAGGTAAATAGCCAAAAAAACTATAATTTTTGACTATTTACCTGTCAAATCATGATCACAAAGGATTCAGGATTTAATTCAGGTTTTTTTTGTTTCAGTATTTGTTCACAATCAATTGATAAAACGTGATATGAATATATTAAGTTTTTCTTATAGCAGGTTAAAGTAGCTTAAAGTGATCTATGCTATACAGGTCATCAAGTAATTGTTAAAGGAGAATTGCTAATTGTCTCGTCGCTATTTATTTACCTCTGAATCGGTTACCGAAGGTCATCCTGACAAAGTCTGTGACCAGATTTCTGACACTATCCTAGATGCTATGCTCGCTCAAGATCACCAAAGCCGTGTTGCGGCTGAAGTGGTCGTTAACACCGGTTTGGTATTGATTACTGGTGAAATTACCTCCCAAGCCCAGGTCAATTTGATTGATTTGGCGCGGAAGAAAATTGCTGAAATCGGTTACACTGATGCTGACAATGGTTTCTCTGCCAACAGTTGCTCTGTTTTAGTTGCTCTTGATGAACAATCCCCTGACATTTCCCAAGGGGTGACTGCTGCCCAGGAAAGTCGCGAGGAAATGAGTGACGATGAACTAGATGCCATCGGTGCAGGGGACCAAGGTCTGATGTTTGGCTTTGCCTGCAACGAAACCCCAGAACTGATGCCTATGCCAATCAGTTTGGCTCATCGGGTTTCTCGCCGTCTGGCAGCTGTACGTAAAACTGGTGATTTATCTTACCTGCGTCCTGATGGCAAAACCCAGGTCAGTGTGGCTTATGAAGATGGCAAACCGGTTGGGATTGACACGATTCTGGTTTCCACCCAACACGATGCCACTATTGGTGATATTACCGATGAGGTAGCTGTCCAGGCAAAAATTAAAGATGACTTGTGGTCAGCAGTGGTGGAACCCTGTTTCCAAGATATTGAGATTAAGCCGGATAACAACACACGCTTCCTGGTGAACCCCACAGGAAAATTTGTGATTGGTGGTCCCCAAGGTGATGCAGGTTTAACTGGTCGCAAAATTATTGTAGACACCTATGGCGGTTACTCTCGCCATGGTGGTGGTGCTTTCTCTGGCAAAGACCCCACTAAGGTAGACCGTTCCGCTGCCTATGCCTGTCGCTATGCAGCTAAGAACATTGTGGCAGCAGGTTTAGCAGACAAATGCGAAGTCCAGCTGAGTTACGCCATTGGGGTGGCAAGACCCGTGAGTATCCTTGTAGAAACCTTTGGCACTGGTAAAGTGGACGAGGAGATTTTGCTGGAATTGGTCAACAACTATTTTGAACTGCGTCCTGCTGGAATCATCCAAACTTTCAATCTGCGCCGATTACCCGCAGAACGGGGTGGTCGTTTCTATCAAGACACGGCAGCTTATGGTCATTTCGGGCGTACCGATTTGATTCTGCCTTGGGAAGAAACTGATAAAGCAGAAATCCTTAAGGAAGCTGCTGGTAAATCTGGTGCTGTATCGATGGCATAAACTAGTACTCGGTCAATGTACTTTTGAGAGTTAAATCAAGGTGTTAAGTGTTAGGCATGAGGCTTTAGGGATTAGTGAAAGCCTCATGGCTAGTGCTATTAAGCTATCAGCAATCAGCAATCAGCAATCAGCAATCAGCTATCAGCAATCAGCAATCAGCTATCAGCAATCAGCAATCAGCAATCAGCAATCAGCAATCAGCAATCAGCAATCAGCTATCAGCTATCAGCTATCAGCTATCAGCTATCAGCTTTTGTGAATAAAACAGGTAACCATTTGTTTAATCTGAGTTACGTCAGCCTAATGCATTAGGCTGACCCCTGACCGCTGACCGCTGACCCCTGACCACTGACGGCTGAATGCTTACCTAATAATGTCTCTAGGGTTTTTCCTGATTATCTCCCTTCTTAGTTTCAGCAGGTTTACTGGGTTGAGAGCGTTTTTTCAACTGAACAAAAAGTTGAAAGCGGGTGCGATTGGGGTCGATTTTGGCAACCGTTAAGCCGATGGTATTAATTGCCTTTGCTAAGATTTCTTGCTGGGTTGGTAGTTGGGCGAGATTGAGATTACTGCTATTGAGGGTACGCTCAACATCAAGGAAAAATTGACCAGTGTTGGGATTAGGTTTGGTTGGTACGGTGTTTTGAAACAGAGGTGCTTGAATTAGTGTCTTTTGGGGTTGAGGGAGCAGTTCACTAGCAATGGGGGCTCCTAGGGTGAAGAAGACTACATTCCCTTCTAACCAGCCGTGGGTAGCATTCACCCCTCCTAGAGTAGCTGTCCAGCTCACCATTGGTTGACCGTTCACCTGAGTTTCTACTACCGGTAACTGATAACTATTGGTGATTAAGTCATCCAATTGCTGTAGGGTTGCTTGAGCACTAGAGCGATCGCTTACTTTTACCATCAATGCTAGCCCAGCTCCTAAGGGCGCAGAGTAAGGGTTATCCTGAAGCGCCAGTTTTTCGGGAGACATTGGTATTAAGGCTAGGGCAAACTCCCCTTCCATCCAAGAGAGTAAATCCTTTTCCCAATCCAAGCCTAAGGTAGTTTTCAATCCACCTTGGAAATTGTCTGGGGAAATGGGGATGAGAGAATTTAATGCTCCTTGTTCGGTATAGTATTGCCAAAATTGTCTGATGTTACCCCCAGATATAATCGCTAGGGTACTCGCTGGCATCCGTCTAGGCAAAAAAGAACCGCTAGTGTCGTTACTGGCCTTAACAGTGCTTCTGGGTTTGACCCAGGAAATCCCTTCAAAACTTATCCCCTCTGGTGTTAGGGTTACTGTTGTGACTATGTCTTGCTTTAAGGGTTTAGCTGCTGTTTTTTGAGCCTGCTCCTGGGAATCAGGGGCTACTGCGGCTAAAAAAGCTGGTAGATTAATATACAACTGACCAAAGGACTGATCAGCTTTAATCTGAGCGATCGCATCTTGGTACCCAGCTTTACTAGCTACGGAAATAGCTCCTTTGTAGGTGTCAATCACCTGATCAATAATTTTGGGGTTTTCACTCACTACTAGAAAACGCCCCAGCACTGTTACTGAGTACTTTTGTGAGTACTTTTGGGAGTTACTCTTGTTTGTTTCGTAAACCTGAATACCTCTGTAGGTTCTCTCAACCCACTGTTTCCCTGATTGAGACTTGGCTTTTTTGAACAGCTCCATTGCTTGGGTTAGTTTGTCAATGGGTAGTACAATCAAACTGGGAAAAACTGATTGATCGTTTGATAAGACTGCTGGTGATAAGTCTCTAGGGCTAAAGTATGCTAAGGTAACTTCTTCACCCAACCAAGGTTTGATATCTTGCTGATAGTTGTAGCCGTTAGCGTTTAGTAAATTTTCCTGCAACTGACCAAGCTGTTTTTCCAAAACTTGTCGAGATTCAGTTGTGCCATAGTTTAGCAACTGTTGCCATTGTTTGGAGTCTGTAGAAATTGATGCAGTAAAAAAGGCATTTTGGGGAACTAACTGGGTACTTACCTGAATATTTGGTTTGAAAATCTGCCGCCGAACTAGCAACCAGTAAGCGGTTACTCCACCGCCTACTACCAAGACGGCTGCTGCAAAAATTAGCAGTAGAAAAGATTTCTTTTTTTTGGTCATGGATTTGATTGCTAGGGACATAAAGATAAAAGGTTATATCTCTGTGTGACCGTTGAATGTGATTACAATTGGTTGTTCGTAAATTACCAATTACTAATTACCAATTACTAATTACTAATTATCAATTACAAATTACCAATTAACAGGTATGGTATCAACCAGATTAGAAGTGATTAACTGGACTTGATCTTAGCTGTAAATCGTATCTCGTTGCTGATAGGGACGGCCAATGGATTGAATGGCTGCTTGTAATGTTTCTACTTCCATACAGGTACCCCCCATAGCTCCGGCCATGGTGGTGATATGCTCCTCCATTAATGTGCCACCAATATCATTACAACCCCATTTAAGGGCATCTGTCGCCCCAGCAAGACCGAGTTTTACCCAACTGGGTTGGTGATTTTTAATCCAGTTCCCTAGGAAAATCCGAGCTACAGCTGTGAGTAACAGAGCATCTTTCAATACCGGTTGATCCCGTCCAACCCGATGGCGTAATGGTTTGGGGGCTTCCTGTCCGACAAAGGGCAGTAAGATAAATTCAGTGATTAAGCCAGGGTATCCCTGGTTACAGGCTTTTTGTTGAAGCGATCGCAATTTTTCCAAGTGTGCCACTTGTTGTTGGGGTGTCTCAATATGACCCGAGAGCATAGTACTGGTTGTGGGCATTCCCAATTGATGAGCTGTTGACACAATCTCTAGCCAAGTGGCGGTATTGGTCTTTTCTGGACAGAGAATACGTCGGACATCATCATCTAAAATCTCTGCTGCTGTTCCTGGCATTGAACCAAGACCAGCCTCTTGTAGTTGAGCAATTACCTCGGCATAGCTAAGTCCATCTTGCTCAGCAATAAATTGCACTTCCTGGGGAGAGAAAGCATGGAGATGCAGCTGAGGAAAGTCTTGCTTAATGGTTTTTACCAACCCTAGGTAATAGGGCAAGGTTGACCCATTCATCTTTGCCTTGGGGTTGAGTCCGCCCTGCATGCAAATTTCTGTAGCATCCCGCCGCACCGCATCCGCTGCCTTTTCATGAATTTGCTGCCAATCGAGCCAATAAGCACCCTCTTCAGAGGCATCCCGCCGAAAAGCACAGAAACTACAGTGCTGGGTACAGATATTGGTAAAGTTGATATTACGGTTGATAACATAGGTAACCGTATCCCCAACTTGTTTATAGCGCAACCGATCCGCAGTTTCTTGAATTGACGCTACGGCCTGAGGTTCAGTTTGCTTCAAAAGCACAACCCCTTGATCGGGTGATATATCAACACCCCCTAAGGCACGGTTGAGAATAGTATCAATACTAGTGGTAATCACAGGCATATTCAGTAAACCTACATTCAGTAAATCTACAATGATCGCAGTGATCGCAGTTGAACACCTCCATGGTGTAGCCGGAAGGTGAAAATAACTTAGGGGCTAAAACCCCCTGTTTCCATATATTTTGTCTGTCATCTATTTCCATTCCATTGGCAAGTGTGCTCCTTTGCTGATTGAGGTTACTATTGTTGAAAATTTTCCTGAGAAGTCTCTGG
>NZ_JAAHIE010000229.1:0-11029 GCF_010671945.1 Moorena sp. SIO4E2 | reverse complement strand
CCTTTGAGCAAGCCCGTATGAACATAAACAAAGCCACCCACCAAGGCAAAGGCATTTATATCGTTGTTCCTGACTACTTGAAAGGTATAGGGAAAATTGGGGCGATCGCTATAGGGGATTAATCTCTGACCAATGTCTTGGACGTATTCAGTGATTTTGCGTCCGCGGTAAATCTCCAGCCCTTGATCAACTTCTTGTTGATTCAAACACTTACCCAGCTCTAATTCTTGTTGATCAGAAATGGTGATTAACTGAATTATCTCAATTCCTGCATCACCATCTAACCCACAGGAGTCAAATGCTGATGAAGTATTGGCTAACCCTACCCCTAGAACCAGTGCCACAACTACCAGAATCAGCAGGTAAAACCATCGACGATGGGAAGCACGCTTAATCCAAAAGAATGGGTTTAACATAGTTGTCTATTTAAGTCGTCTATTTGAATAATCAAAAATAGGGTTGTAAGTATTCATTATTCAGCTTTCAGCAGTCAGTATTCAGCAGTCAGCAGTCAGCAGTCAGCGATTTAGTTAGCACATTTTTCATAAGCAGCTTGTCGTATACCTTGGTAATAAATCGAGTCAACACCCAAGGATTTTTCCAAAATTATATTCCACCTTAAGTTAGTAATAAATTTATCAATTTTTGTCTTCCATTCTATATCATTATCAGGTAAAATTATTCCGTAAAAATCACAAGTCAACGGTCGGTCAGGAGTTAAGGTAAAATCCTGGAATGTCAGCCCTTGTCTTAAGGCTTCTGCCATTAAGAGCATGCCATCACTGGCAAAAGCATCAATTCTCCTTTCGACGACATCTCTTAGAGCCAATTCTCGACCGTTAGAGCTTCTGTAACGAGTGTCTACTATTTCAGCTAATGGGTAGGTACTGGAGATTAAGGGATGTGTATTTGAACCAGGAAGGACACCAATTTTTTTACCAGCTAGGGAAGTTTCAGGATTAAATATACCCTTCATTTCGGGTCTGATTAGAAAATGTGTCCCGGAAAAATAAAAAGCAGTGGAGTAAGTAACTCCTGATAGTGGTGGAGCACTTTTGATCGTATTGGGACCACAATCTAGATGTACCTTGCCATTGGCTACCATCCCATAACGATTGTTAGGGGAGTCTTCGTCTAGAACAGATGGAATTGCCTCGAACCGAACAGGTCTATTGAGTACTTCACCAAGATGGTTGGCTAGAACATACATTTTAGTCACGCAGTAGCCTTGCCATTGATCTTGCTCTAGAAAACCAAAGGGAGGGGCATCTCTCCTAATTCCTACTTTCAAAACACCAGTGCGCTTAATTTCTGACAAGACTGTTTCAGCTAAACTGGCTGAGGTAAAGGTTAAGGATAAGATAATACTAAGGGTGATAGTGGCTAGCTTATTACTCATTTCTTTTTCGGATTTCAGGCTAATAATTACTTACTGATATCACTTTCCAATAGATAAATCGCTCAAAGCTTATCTAAGAGGATATCTCCCAAGTTTTTTGATACTGAATTTTGCCCCCCTAGCCCCCCAAGCGAGGGATTGCTCGCTTGGGGGGAACAAGAATCAATTTGCTGGTAAAAGTCCC
The DNA here is from genome assembly GCF_010671945.1 of Moorena sp. SIO4E2. Taxonomy (NCBI): domain Bacteria; kingdom Bacillati; phylum Cyanobacteriota; class Cyanophyceae; order Coleofasciculales; family Coleofasciculaceae; genus Moorena; species Moorena sp. SIO4E2. Next base: position 9,446 of record NZ_JAAHIE010000229.1, on the reverse strand, counting down.
CCAAACTTGGGGGATTTAGGGGGCTTTTATGTAGCAAATGATACTTCTCAGACAACCTCTAACCCTTACCCTAACCCTGATAAGTGCCAGGAAGTTATGGCAATAGTATCAAAGTATTACCAATAACTAATAATTTTTTTCATAAAATTTAACATAAGCAGTCTTGCTATAACTTCAGCCAATTCATTGATATTACTAAGCTATTTGGCTTAATATTTAGGTATGAAAAGCTATTATTAATAAATTAATAATTTAGCTTCCGGCAAAAGAAGCCCCACATCTTAATGCGCAGCATAAGTGTGGGATGAATTTTGCACAGGGTCTGCATGGAATTGCTATAATATATTTACTGATAAACAAAGCCGAAAATGCTGGTTTGTCAGCACAGCAGTCTTAAACAAAAGACCAAGAAAACAGAGCGGCAGCGATGCAGCGCGGTCTTGGGGGTTTCCCCCACTCGCTATTGCATCAAGAGAGGGCAGTCCGTTCTTAAAGCCCAGCGCCTCCTAAGCAATAGCTGGATTGGCGCTTGTTGCCCACACTGAACTCAAAGAGTCAGTGTGGGAGCTGTCACTCAATAGACATCTCCGACAAAGAATCTGAAACCCCGATCCTATCTAGGTGAAAACCTAATTTCTGGAGATGTCTAATCTTTAATTTTCACCAAACTAGAGTCAATATCCTTGACCTTAGTACAGCCACTTAACGCCATCGCTATATCTAATTCATCTCGTAACAATTGCAAGACATGGCGTACTCCAGCAACTCCTGCTACAGCTAATCCCCATAACACCGGACGACCTACCAACACCGCTGATGCACCCAAGGCTAGGGCTTTGAGCACATCAGTGCCTCGACGGATACCCCCATCGATTAATACTGGTAGATGATTTCCTACGGCTGCGACCACTTCGGGTAAGGCATCGATGGATGCGATCGCACTATCCAATTGCCGACCGCCATGATTGGATACAATGATTCCTTTTGCTCCATAGTCCAATGCCTTGAGAGCATCATCTCCTCGCAAAATGCCTTTGACTAACACCGGTAGAGTAGTGATCGATTGTAACCATTCCAGATCCCGCCATGTCAGTGTTGGATCAATTTGCTGGGCAAAATAGCTCAATAAACGCGATTCTCCTGCAGTTTTGGTAATTTCTAGACCGGTCATAGTCCCTAAATTAGCCAGTTCCATCCCTACTGGTAGAGTAAATTCATTGCGTCGATCCCTTTCCCGACACCCCAACACTGGTGCATCTACGGTCAGACAAAGGGCACTAAAACCAGCTGCCTCGGCCCGTTCCACAAGTCTACGGGTGAGAGTGCGATCGCGATGGACATACAGCTGAAACCATGAGGGATTTTGGATCTCGGATGTAGCCTCCTGCTTCTGTTGGCTCTTTTGCCCAGCAAGGGCTACAGCTTCTAAGGGTTTGGTGGACATCGTACTCAACACCATGATTGCCCCTACCTCAGCTGCAGCCCTTGCCGTTGCCAATTCACCCTCTGGATTGGCCAGACACTGGAATCCCATCGGAGCCACCAGAATCGGTATGGGGAGAGACTGATCTAGGATTTGTGTGCTTAAATCTCGTTGACTAACATCCACCAACATCCGAGGACGGAGTTTTATCTGTTCAAAAGCTGCACGATTGTCTCGCAGTGTTACTTCATCCCAAGCACCACTGGTGTAATAATCCAGTGCCATGGCAGATAGATACTGCGGCGCTAGGGCTTCGTATTCGAATAGATTAATGGGTTGATTCAAGGTTATTTTGTTGTTTGCCAAAGGCGTTCGGTGTAGGGTAGCTGGACATCTGGAACCCTTCTGAGTAAGGCACCTGACCGGCTGCGGGATTAATTATACAGGCTTTTAGATCAAGTCCACATGACAATGGCAAAGACACCAGAAATAGCCCAGAAGCTAGAAAGAATCGGCTTTTTGCTTTATTTCTGTAAATTGGTTTTAGTCTTGATAATCAAAAAAAGAAAGATAATATAAAGATTAAGGGTAAATAGTTATAAGACGAAAGAAAGCCTGAAATTGTTTCTTAAACAAGGATTAACCTAAATTTAACTAAACCTTACGCCATTACTTACCATTACTTAGTAATCGCTCTATAGTCTTGACCAAGTGTGGATTGCGACACCCTAACATTGCTGGGAGTTTTTTACAGTGGTCAAAGCGATGAATTTCAAGAAAAATAGCTGGAAGCTAGCTGGCTTGTTTGCCCTAGTAGCCTCAACTGTTGCGTTAGTGGCACCAACAGTTAACTCTCAAGGTAGACCCACTGTCAGAATTGATGGGTCTAGCACCGTTTACCCAATTACTGAAGCAGTAGCGGAAGAGTTTCAGGATCTCAAGAAAAATGGGGTACGAGTAACCGTTGGTATTTCTGGAACTGGTGGCGGTTTTAAGAAATTCTGCAAAGGTGAAACCGACATCTCTGACGCTTCTCGACCAATTAAGGACAAAGAGAAGGCACTGTGTGCTGAAAATGGCATTGAGTATATGGCCATTCCAGTGGCATACGATGCCATTACCGTCGTAGTCAATAAAGGCAATACTGCGGTTACAGACATTAAAGTTGAAGAACTCAATAAAATCTGGAAGCCTGAATCTGAGGGGACTGTAACCAAATGGAGTCAAGTAAATTCCGCTTGGCCAGACCTGCCCCTAGTTCTGTACGGTCCTGGTGCAGACTCCGGAACCTTTGACTACTTCACCAAAAAGGTTAACGGCAAGTCTGGTGCTAGCCGCACCGATTACACCCCTAGTGAAGATGACAACGTTTTGGTTCAAGGTGTAGAAACGGATCTAAGAGCCCTGGCATACTTCGGTCTTTCCTACTACCTAGAAAACCAAGACAAGCTGAAGGCTGTTGCTATCAATGGGGTGACGCCTTCTCTGACAACGGTACGTAACGGGACTTACACGCCCCTATCCCGACCAATCTTCATCTATGTCAACAAAAACGCTGTTAAGCGTACGGAGGTAAATGATTTTGTGACCTATTACCTCCAAAATGCTGAGCGATTAGTCACTGAAGTTAAGTCGGTGCCTCTATCTTCTGCAGACTATGCCAAATCCCTGGCAGAGTTAGAGGTTCTAGTCGGTAGCGGTAACTAAGCCTAGAACTGAATCTAACCTAGAGGACTTAATTGGTTTAATCTCGTCAAGAGCGATTAGTAGTAGAATTATCAATCATCGCTCTTGACTTATGTTGAAAAGAGTCCTAATTTATCAGTAATTAAGTTCTGATTAAAACCTGTAACGTATCACTAATTACAGACGTTGGTAGATCACTCAGCTGCCTTTAAACAATACTTTTATGACCGATTTTATGACCGAAAAACTGATCCGACTTAACCAGACCAAACGCCTCTCACCAACATTAATTCGCAATTTGCGAGAACGGGGGATTGAAATACTATTGTTTTTGGCGGCATTGTCTTCCGTCGCCACTATGGCAGCAATAATCTTTTTCCTGCTTAGGGAATCTCTGGCATTTTTCAAGGAAGTTTCATTAATTGATTTCCTTACTGATACCAAATGGACACCGATGTTTCTGGAGAAACACTACGGAATTTTGCCATTGATATCAGGAACCCTAGTAACCGCTACGACTGCTCTCCTACTTGCTATCCCGACCGGAACTATTGCTGCGATTTACCTAAGTGAATTTGCTCCTCCTACATTACGAGAAATAATTAAACCAGGTTTGGAACTTTTAGCAGCAATTCCTACAGTAGTTTATGGTTATTTTGCCCTGCTGGTAGTTAGCCCTCTTCTGCGCAATATTTTTACTGAATTGCCAGTTTTTAATATGCTAAGTGCCGGTCTAGTCATGGGTTTGATGATTATTCCCTTTATTAGTTCCATTAGTGAAGATGCCATGCGAGCGGTTCCGGTAGAGTTACGGGAAGGGTCTTATGCTATGGGAGCAACTCGGTTACAGACAGCATGGAACGTGGTGTTTCCTGCTGCTATTTCCGGCATTGCCTCATCCTACATCCTAGGAACATCAAGGGCTGTAGGGGAAACGATGATTGTTGCGATCGCAGCGGGCTTACAACCCAAGATCGCTTGGAATCCCCTGGACCAAGCCGCTACAATCACTGCTTACATCGTCCAGGTAAGTCTTGGGGATTTGCCTCATGGTACTCTAGAATACCAGACCATTTTTGCGGCTGGACTAACCTTAGTCTTAATGACTCTAGTCCTAAACATCATTGGACATTTCTTAGCTAAGCGTTATCGAGAAATTTATTAGTATAGCGATTTTAAATTGGGTGAAGTACATAATGTTTTGATTTTAGTGATTATCCATCAATCCTAGTTTCACATCTAATAGTAAAACGCTATATAAATGTCACAAGAAAATTTACTTACAATTCGAGAAGATATAAATCGCCGTAAGCTTATTAATCAGATTTTTGCCATCGTTGGTTTGGTAGTTATTCTGGTCGCTATATTTATCTTGCTGGGGTTAATCATCTATATGGTAAAATCAGGGATATCCCGGATTTCACCAGAGTTTTTTACATCGTTTCCTAGTCGTAGAGCAGAAAAAGCGGGGATTATGTCGGCCTGGGTAGGCACTAGTCTGGTGATGTTAGTGACCGCCTTAGCTGCAGTGCCCATTGGTGTAGCTTCAGGAATTTATTTAGAAGAATATTCCCGAAAAAACTTGCTAGCGGATTTCATTGAAATTAATGTCACGAATTTGGCAGGAGTTCCCTCCATTGTCTATGGTTTATTAGCCTTGGGCTTATTCGTCTATGAGTTAAATTTAGGTCGAAGCATTCTCTCAGCAGGTTTGACCTTAGCGTTGTTAATTCTGCCAGTGGTGATTGTCACCACAAGAGAGGCACTGCGGGCAATTCCTAATCATCTCCGGGAGGCTGCTTATGCCCTGGGAGCCAGTAAGTGGCAAATGATTTGGGATCATGTTTTGCCCTATTCCTTTGGTAGTATTCTTACAGGCGTAATCATTGGTTTATCTCGGGCAATTGGAGAAACTGCTCCTGTGGTTACCATTGGTGCTCTAGTATTTATTCGCTTTTTGCCAGATTCTCCATTAAACAGCGCATTTCCTTATATTCCCTTTCAGGGTGAATTTCCCTATCTAAACTTACAGCAGCTATTTGCATGGGTTCAAGCTGAATTCACAGTTATGCCGATTCAGATGTTTACCTGGGTATCTAGACCTGAACGGGCATTTGAGGCAAATGCTGCTGCAGCCGGTACAGTCTTGATTGCTATGACCCTGGCTATGAATGGTATTGCTATTTATCTACGCTATCGCTTCCGTAAAGGTCTAAAATGGTAGAGAAACTATCTGATAAATTATCCGACTCAACCATTAGTAACGCCAAAGCTGAGGTGGATAACCTCAGTTTTTACTATGGTTCATTTAAAGCTCTCAAAAGTATTAGTTTAGTGGTGCCAGAAAAACAAGTAACCGCCCTAATTGGACCATCAGGGTGTGGCAAAACCACTTTACTGCGATGCTTCAATCGTATGCATGACCTTTATCCTGGTAATCGCTACGAAGGAGCAATCTGGCTCGACTCCGATGTCAACATTTTAGGTAAGAAAATTGACCCGATAGAAGTGCGGATGCGGATTAGCATGGTATTCCAAAAGCCTAATCCTTTTCCTAAATCAATTTATGATAATGTTGCCTATGGGTTGCGAGTGCGCGGTGAAAATAGGCGTCGTGTGATTGAAGACAAAATGGAGAAAGCCTTGCGGGGAGCGGCTTTGTGGGATGAAGTAAAAGACCGCCTCTATGACTCAGCCTATAACCTATCTGGAGGTCAACAACAACGTCTTTGTATTGCCCGGGCTTTAGTGGCTGACCCAGAGATTATTTTATTCGATGAACCCACCTCTGCCCTTGACCCTATTGCTACTTCCAGCATTGAAGAATTAATCGCTGAGCTGAAGAAACAGGTCACAATTTTGATTGTGACTCACAGCATGCAACAGGCAGCAAGGATATCGGATTATACCGCGTTTATGTACTTAGGGGCAATGATGGAGTTTGGGGAGACTAGGCAAATCTTTGAACGACCCGCGAACTCACAGACAGAAGCTTATATTAGCGGACGCATTGGTTAGAACCTCAGCGTTGCTTAATAATGGAGTTTTGTGGAATAGGCATCTTGCCTGTTCCTTGATATTTTGGGGCGGGCAGGATGCCCACTCTACTCCTATTCATTCTTTGACTGACGCAACGCCAAAAACTCAGCAGGCTCCGGTGAGGGGATTAGCGATTAGCCCGAAGGGCTACGCTACGCGATCGCATATCGTAAACCCTTGTCAAACATCCTGCTTCCTTAAAAAATTGCTATAATTTTCGGTTGATTCCCAGTTTGAGGTCAACCTTGAAAACTGTTGCTGTCTTTTTTGAGGAAGCAGGCACCTTTTCCTACCCATTTAATAAAAAAAAGTACATACGACACATTGCCCAACTTGGTGAAGCAATAGAAGCCTTTGGTGCCAATTTTCGTGTTGTTCGTCACCAATCTTCTTATCTAGGGTCAGGACAATTTTCCCAGAGTTGGGAATTACGAGATGGACAAGTTATAGAAACCGGTCCTATCAAAGCTGATGTCATTTTCGATAAAGGATTGTTTAGCTCTGATGGAACTATCCCAGTTCTTAACTGTCAGGAAATTAACGAAATTTGCACCAACAAATATAAAACCTTTCAGCTGTTCAGTGACTATTCTCCCCAAACCTATCTTGTTAACACCAAAGAAGAGTTTATTGAGGCACTCAAAACTATACCAGGACAATATAAAGTTGTCAAGCCAGTAGATGGTCTTGAAGCCAGAAATGTCCACATTGGAGACGATGAGTTCTTAAAGAAGCAACATTGCCCCTATCCCTTCTTAGTCCAAGAGTTTCTCGATTCACGCTCAGGTATACCCGGTATTGTTGATGGTGTCCATGACTTTCGTGTAGCACTCCTCAACGGGGAAATTCTTCACTCTATAGTACGTACTCCAGCTTCAGGAAAATTAGTAGCATCCGTGACTGAAGGAGGCGAGATGCGTGTTGTAGAAATAGAACTCATCCCTAGCACTGTCTTAGAGCTAGTTGAACAAATTGAAAAACATATGGTACAGTACGGTAACCGATTTTATGGCATTGATATTGCCCTAGTTAACGGTCAACCGAAAATCATCGAGCTTAATTCTCGTGTTAGCATTTGGGACAATCAACAACATGAAGTATTCGCTAGCACGAAGAGAAAACTTGCCGAGGTTTTAGTAGCACTCTGATAGTTGGGTAGGGTGCTTGATAAGACGGGCGATCCCTCATTTTATGCGTAGTCGTCACCGTTGGGACAGAACGCCCGAAAATTGTAACGGGCAAGATGCCCATTCCACCCACCGGGTCAAACTGCTTTTAGGATATGCACCCTTATCAATTCCACCAAATATCTAATTATACCAAATAATAAATTATGATCGAGTTTGAAAAAATAATCAACTTAACTGTTGATAAACTCCTTAAGTATTTGCAGGAAAATAAAAATACCGATACCAAGGTAATAGATTACAAAAGCCCTCAAACCCTTAAGGAAAAACTCGATTTAAGCTTACCGGAAAACGGAGTTCCCTTAGCCGATTTAATTCCGATTATTGAATCATACCTCGATCACAGCGTGCGGACTAGTAGCCACAAGTTTTTTAACCAGCTTTGGGGTGGATTTGAGATAACTGGATTATTAGCAGAAATGGTAACTAGTACTGCTAATACTTCTATGTATACCTATGAAGTTGCTCCAGTCGCCACGCTGATAGAGATTAAATTGATTGAGGCTCTCAACGACTTGATCGGTTTTCCTCAAGGTGAGGGGTTGATGGTGACAGGAGGGAGTAATGCTAATCTGATCGCCATGCTTTGTGGGCGACACAAACTCCTACCCGAAGCCAAAAACAAGGGATTGGGAAATCACCAGCTCGTAGCATTCATCTCAGATCAGGCCCACTATTCCTTTTTCAAAGCAGCAAATTTGTTGGGCATGGGCATAGACAATGTAGTTAAAGTTAAATCCGATGGCGATCAGCGCATGTGCCCGCAACAATTAGAAGCTGCTATTCAACAAAGCCTAAGGGAAGGAAAAACACCTTTCTTTGTTACAGCTACTGCGGGCACTACCGTTGCCGGTGCATTCGATCCTTTGCCCTCAATTGCAGAAATTACCAGCAAATATGGACTCTGGCTACATGTGGATGGGTCTTGGGGTGCTCCGGTTTTGTTCAGCAACCAGCACAAGCACCTGTTGCAAGGTAGCTCCTTAGCAGATTCGTTTACTTGGGATGCTCACAAACTCATGGGCGTGCCCTTGATTTGTTCAGCTATTCTGGTTAAACAACCAGGGACTTTATTGGAGGCTTGTTCTAGTCAAGGTACCCACTATATCTTCCACGATGATGAAGATAGTTCCTATAATCTCGGAGCTATGTCGTTGCAGTGTGGGCGGAAAGTAGATGCCCTTAAGCTGTGGCTAGCCTGGAAATACTACGGCAAAAGTGGTTATGAAGCACGGGTTGACCGCTTGTTTGAACTCGCTAGCTACGCGGCGGATTATATTCGCAGTTGTGAGAAATTACAATTGATAGTTCAACCAACATTTTTGAATATCTGTTTTCGCTATAATCCCAGAGATAACAGTCTGTCTAATCATGGTTTAGATCAGCTTAATCTGGAAATACGTGATCAATTAATGCGCTCCGGTCAAGCATTAGTCAATTACTCTCACTATCAAGAACAGATTCTAATTCGCTTCATTCTCAGCAACCCAAATATTAACGAAGCTGATCTAGATAGCTTTTTTGCTAACTTTATCAAAATTGGCGATAGTTTATCCTAGCAGTAGTCGTTTTAGGCGATTGAAATGTAAGCATTCAGCCGTCAGCTGTCAGCCGTTGGCCTTGGCCTTTGGGCCACCCTACGCGAATGGCCACGCTACTTGAGGTGCCTAATGCTTAAAATAAACATCAAAAAATAAACATCAAACGGGAGAATTGAATAGTTCGAGATTTTACAACATTGAAAGTCTGGGGATTTGCCCATCTAAGCATATGTCCTAGGCGCAAGCTACTCGAACAGCAGTCAGCCATTGGACTTTGGCCTTTGGCCAAGCCTGCCCATAAGCTGATAGCTGATACGCGACACGCTGAATGCTTACATAAAAACAAAAAAAAGCTGACGAATCTATAAACGAACGCCAGCATCTAAATTGTAAAGGTGTAAAAATCAGGTAGAGAATGGGAAAGATAAAATGTCTTATCTCATTCTGCTGTCTTGTCTAAACAAACATAGTCGTAAGCATTCAGCCGTCAGCTATCAGTTATCAGCTATCAGCTAACAACCTACGCCCACGCTACTTGAAGTGCTCAAGGTCTGAGGCCATGCTAAGCGA
>NZ_JAAHIE010000228.1:6670-11035 GCF_010671945.1 Moorena sp. SIO4E2 | reverse complement strand
TAGTCCGTAAGCATTCAGCCGTCAGCCGTCAGCCGTCAGCTTTCCATAACTGAGATTAATGCTTACCTGTTTTATTCAAAAGCTCTTACCGTAGCTTGTCCATAGTCCATAAGCACCTCAAGTAGCTTGCCCATAGCCCATAAACTGATAGCTGATAGCACCTCAAGTAGCGTGCGCGTAGCGCTTAAGCTGATAGCTTACGGTAGTCCTATGATTAGTTTAGAGTATTATTCATTAGTTGAGCCAGATTGAGACAACAAGTTCACAACGTTTGTGTAGCTGTGAAAAAATAATCACAAATATATTCTTCGACCGTCACCAATGTGAAGTGCCATGAAGTAACCTGAAGTTTGTTTGTAAGCTATCAGCTATCAGCTATCAGCCATCAGCTATCAGCTTATGCGCTACTTGAGATGCTACTTGAGGTGCTATCAGCTATCAGCCATCAGAGATTAAATATCAGCTTTTGAATAAAACAGCTAAGCTTTTGAATAATGCTGACCACTGACCGCTGACCGCTGATCGCTGACCGCTGACCGCTGACTGCTTACCAATAAAAAAAAATCGGTCAAGGTTTGGTTAACCAATGCTTGACCGAATTCTATAATATAAACCACTACAATTAAAGCTTAGCTTATCAGCTATCAGCTATCAGCTATCAGCTATCAGCTGATTAGCTATCAGCTATCAGCCATCAGTTATCAGCTGATTAGCTATCAGCTATCAGCTTAAGCGCTACGCGCACGCTACGCGAACAGTTATCAGCAAAAGGCTGACCGCTGACCGCTGACCACTGACCGCTGACGGCTGACGGCTGACCACTGACTACTGACCACTTACCTCAGCAACTGATCCAAAACAACAACATTCCAACTCAGTAAACTAACCTCCACAAAACAAATTGCACTCATAGTCGCCAGGGCGTCAAAACCCTGGCAAATTACTATCCTAGTCTACGTAAAAATAGCGAATCAAAAAAGTCATAATCTCATCAGGCTTCCCCGTAGGCTCGGGAGTGCTCCACTCGTTGGGATAGGCGTATTTAAGGCCATAAAGGGCAATAAGCGATGCAGCGCGGTCTTGGGGGTTCCCCCCATGAGCGACTGCATCAAGACATTGTCTTCCAAACTTTTTGAGGAGAACCGATCAAGATCAGCTTGACTTTCTTAGGTTTGCGACCAGGGTTTTCTGGGGTGTTATTTTCATTCGAGTTAGGTGGAATGTTCTTGGTCATGAATCGTGACTCCTGTAAATGGTTCATACTATTAATATATTTATAAGTTAATCATTTGTCAAGGGATTTAGAATTTTTTGATTATTACGAAATATGGAGATTGTGGAGAGTAAAATTAATCGTATTGTGGGCAGTAAAATTAATCGTAGGGTGGGCAGTGCTTCCTAGAAAATTTCAAGGTTGTATAAAGTGAAATCGGCACTGCCCACCAACAGAAAATAAATTAAAATAAATTGTAAAATAGAGTAAAATTAATCGTAGGGTGGGCAGTGCTTCCTAGAAAATTTCAAGGTTGTATAAAGTGAAATCGGCACTGCCCACCAACAGAAAATTAATTGTATTGTGGGCAGTAAAAATAATCGTAGGGTGGGCAGTGCTTCCTAGAAAATTTCAAGGTTGTATAAAGTGAAATCGGCACTGCCCACCAACAGAAAATAAATTGTATTGTGGGCAGTAAAAATAATCGTAGGGTGGGCAGTGATTCCTAGAAAATTTCAAGGTTGTATAAAGTGAAATCGGCACTGCCCACCAACAGAAAATTAATTGTATTGTGGGCAGTAAAAATAATCGTAGGGTGGGCAGTGATTCCTAGGATTTTTCCAGCTTGTAGTCAGTTAAATCGGCACTGCCCACCAACAGAAAATTCATGGTAAAATATAATAAAATTAATCGTATTGTGGGCAGTAATAATACCAATTCCAAAGCTTACCATCGGGATGATACTCACTGCCCACCCTACATCAACTGCTCCCTGTTCCCTGCTCCCTGCTCCCTACTCCCTAAAACCCAAGACTTTATACCTAAACGAATTGAAAACTGCTGTAATGAAACAAACCCACTATCTAACCACAACCGTTCAACAAGGCAACCGCCTTGAGATTTCCCTTCCCAATTTACCGGTAGGACAAACCATAGAAGTGATTTTAATCGTACCTGAAACCGCACAAAATAATTCAATGGAACGCCAAGCTTTTCAACAACTTCCCCTAGAAGAACGTCGTCGCATTTTAGCCCAACAAGCAGAAGCCATGAAAGACTATTATCAAGAAAATCAAGAATGGAAAGATTGGATAAATTTTGATAACGAGTAAATCTATATTGTTTAATTCGGTTAGTATAAATTCCTGGGTTTTAGGGAACAGGGAACAGGGAACAGGGAATAGGGAATAGTAAAAAAAATCTGTGTATCTGATAGGTAAGTATTCAGAATTCAGCTTTTGAATAATACCTGTTTTATTCAAAATAAAATTAATCGTATTGTGGGCAGTAAAATTAATCGTAGAATCGTAGGGTGGGCAGTGCTTCCTAGAAATTTTCCAGCTTGTATAAAGTTAAATCGGCACTGCCCACCAACAGAAAATTAATCGTAAAAATAATCGTAGGGTGGGCAGTGCTTCCTAGAAATTTTCCAGCTTGTATAAAGTTAAATCGGCACTGCCCACCAACAGAAAATTAATCGTAAAAATAATCGTAGGGTGGGCAGTGCTTCCTAGAAATTTTCAAGGTTGTAGTCAGTTAAATCGGCACTGCCCACCAACAGAAAATTCATGGTAAAATAGAGTAAAATTAATCGTAAGGTGGGCAGTAATAATACCAATTCCAAAGCTTACCATCCGGATGATACTTACTGCCCACCCTACATCAACTGTTCCCTGTTCCCTTTGCTAGCAATCCTCAGCTCGCCTTTAGTTGCAACTGATGCATATGATCAAACAACTTCCAGCAATACTCCTCAGATAGCCCACAGGTAACAGCACCCCGGAGTACCACATGGAAATACCAATCATTAGGAGCCATTTCCTGATCTAACTTATTGACCACCACATAAGTCCGAACGCCCTGATACAACTTATTTTGACAGTGGACATTGACCATTTCCTGTCGGTAGCCACCGCGAGGCACTTCTTCCCGCAGATCCAAAGCTTCACTCACCCGCCAAGGTAAATGATACAAAACTCCTTCAACCCTTGACCCAGGAGTTTTCACCACATCCAGCGTCCCACAATTACGACGTCGAGATTTGCGATAAAAACCAATATGATAATCCTTGAGAGTAGCAGTACCAATCACAAAATTATGAGTATCTTCCCCAAGCGATCGCTTTAAATCTACTGGACACATACAAGAGCCATAAGCAAAATAGTAAAAGCCTGACTCTGTGTGACGTTGGTGTTTTCTGTCAGTGTTTAGCTCGGCAGCTGACATACGCAATACTATTTCCTAACTTATACCTAGACTTTGGCAAATAAAACCTTATTTTATCGAACAATAAAGTCGTCGGGAGTGTCAACAAACACGTTTCACCAAAAAGAAATCCCACTGTTTGAACCAGTGGGACAATTATTGAATATTGAAAGGCAAAGTATGCAGAGGTTTAAACTTTAAGATATTAGATATAGCGTTTCTAGAATTTATGAGGTACGCTTCTCAACCTCAAAGTCCCCCTTATTAAGGGGGATTTAGGGGGATCAAGTTGTACCTCATGGGTATAAGACTTGCTATAATTCCATAACAATTTGAGATCAGACCCCTGCTCTAGATCCTATCGATAACTCAGGATCATTACCCAACTTACCGTTCTGCATGGCTGAATACAGTCGGTTCAGCGCATTCACATAGGCCTGTGCTGAAGCCACAATAATATCCGTACTGGCAGCATAACCCGAATAGACCCGTTCATCGTGCCGCAAACGAATAGTCACTTCCCCAAGAGCATCAATTCCTGCCGTTACCGATTGCACCGAAAACTCAATCAGTAAGATATTAGATATAGCGTTTCTAGAATTTATGAGGTACGCTTCTCAACCTCAAAGTCCCCCTTATTAAGGGGGATTTAGGGGGATCAAGTTGTACCTCATGGGTATAAGACTTGCTATAATTCCATAACAATTTGAGATCAGACCCCTGCTCTAGATCCTATCGATAACTCAGGATCATTACCCAACTTACCGTTCTGCATGGCTGAATACAGTCGGTTCAGCGCATTCACATAGGCCTGTGCTGAAGCCACAATAATATCCGTACTGGCAGCATAACCCGAATAGACCCGTTCATCGTGCCGCAAACGAATAGTCACTTCCCCAAGAGCATCAATTCCTGCCGTTACCGATTGCACCGAAAACTCAATCAGT
>NZ_JAAHIE010000228.1:0-6570 GCF_010671945.1 Moorena sp. SIO4E2 | reverse complement strand
AGCCACAATAATATCCGTACTGGCAGCATAACCCGAATAGACCCGTTCATCGTGCCGCAAACGAATAGTCACTTCCCCAAGAGCATCAATTCCTGCCGTTACCGATTGCACCGAAAACTCAATCAGTTCATTAGGCACTTTCACCACCCGATTAATGGCCTTGTACACCGCATCCACCGGACCAGTACCAATAGCAGCATCACTAAGTTCTTCACCGGTAGGTGTTCGCAGGGTAATCGTAGCCGTAGGACTAGAATTATCCCCACAGGACACCTGCACCAACTCTAAATGGAACACTTCCGGTGCCTGATAAACTTCATCATTAACAATAGCTTCTAAATCCCAATCCGTAATCTCCTTCTTCTTATCCGCCACCTCTTTAAACCGAACAAACGACTTATTCAGGTCATTGTCGGACAACTCATAGCCCAACTCCTTGAGGCGAGAACGGAAAGCATTGCGACCGGATAGTTTACCCAGTATTATCTGATTTTCCTTTAACCCAATCGACTCCGCATCCATGATTTCATAGGTCAGCTTGTGCTTAAGCACCCCATCCTGGTGAATACCAGACTCATGAGCAAAAGCATTCGAGCCCACGATCGCCTTATTCGGTTGTACCAACATCCCGGTAAGACTCGAAACCAGACGGGATGTCTTGTAAATCTGACGAGTATCAATAGTGCTTAGGGGTTCCTTCGACTCTGGGGGGCGTCCGAAGAAAGGATTAAAATACTGACGGCGGACATGTAATGCCATTACCAACTCTTCCAAAGCCGCATTACCAGCCCGTTCTCCAATACCATTAATCGTGCATTCCAGTTGCCGGGCTCCATTTTTCACTGCTTCCAGGAAATTAGCCACTGCCAGACCTAAATCATTATGACCATGGACAGAAATAATTGCCCGGTCAATATTGGGAACATTTTCCTTAATCCCACGAATCAAGCCACCAAATTCGCTTGGGGTAGTGTAACCTACAGTATCAGGAATATTAACCGTAGTAGCCCCCGCATCGATTACCCGTTCCAGGACTTGGTAGAGATACTCGGGATCGCTGCGCCCTGCATCCTCCGGGGAAAATTCCACATCATCCACAAAAGACTTGGCATAAGCCACCATTTCTGGAGCAATCTCTAACACTTCCTTTCTAGTCTTCTTCAGTTTGTACTCCAGATGAATATCCGAAGTAGCAATGAAAGTGTGAATACGGGCATTAGCTGCCGGTTTGAGGGCATTCGCCGCCGCCTTGATATCATCACGACTTGCCCGTGCTAGACCACAAATAGTTGGTCCAGATTCTATGCCCACGGCTTGAGCAATTTTTTGCACCGCCTCAAAATCACCAGGACTAGCGTAGGGAAAGCCTGCTTCAATCACATCTACTCTCAATCGTGCCAGTTGGTGAGCAATAATCAGCTTCTCATCCACATTGAGGGTTGCTCCAGGAGATTGTTCCCCATCCCGAAGGGTAGTGTCAAAAATGATAATGCGCTCTGATTGAGGTTGCTGGTTCATAACTAACTCGATGGGTTGATAGTCAGTGATTTGAAGAGAACGGTCGTCAGCCAACTAGATCGAAAGTTTGCTTCATATATAATTATAACTATGAATCAATTTTTTCAATTTGATCACGGACATCATTTAAATCAATATAACGGTCAGTGGCATTCCTCAGTTCCCTAGCAATCATCCCTTCTGTGGAAACCACCGTAATATGGGTATTTTTAGAGCGCAGTAATTCAATGGCTCTTTCAAAATCCCCATCTCCACTAAACAAGATCACTTTGTCATACTGTTCCACAGTATTAAACATATCCACAACAATTTCTATATCTAAATTAGCCTTTTGTGAATAGCGACCAGAGTTATCATCATAATATTCCTTTAAAATTTTAGTACGAACGGTGTATCCTAGACTAATTAGAGCATCTCGGAACCCCCGCTGGTCTTGAGGATCTTTGAGTCCGGTGTACCAAAATGCATTAACTAGAGTAATACCAGGCTCGTTTTTAAAATAGTCCAAAACCCGCCTAGGATCAAAAAACCACCCATTCTTTTGTTGGGCGTAAAACATATTATTGCCGTCTACAAAAATAGACATACGTTTCAGTGGACAATGCATATTTACTTAAACCTAACAATTTTCTATATAATCTTTAAGATAATTTTTTATTCTAGCAGTTTTTAGCTAGTAAATTAGTAATTACCTAAGACTTAACTAGTTAGTGGGTAAGCACTCAGCTATCAGCTATCAGCTATCAGTTTATGGGCGCTTGGGCAAGCTACACCGAACAGCTTTTGAATAAAACAGGTAAGCATTCGTTTAATCTGAGTAAAGTCACAGGCATTAAGCCTGTGCCACAAAGCTGAATGCTGACGGCTGACGGCTGAATGCTTACGTTAGTGGTAATTAGTGATTTGATTACTACTGATAGTGATGAGTGATCTGTACTTACCTCGTGAAAGAGTAAGCAATAGGGGGATAATTTCCGGATTTTGAGGATAGGATGCCAAATTTTCCCTCCTCTCCAGTTAAGTTATAGGGAGAAGGGGACCAACTCAGATCGAAACAATCAGGAGTATCAAAGGGGTGGTAGTTTAACGGGATTGGCAAGCTTTTGCGCAAGCAACACACTTAACCTGTTGCTTGCTTTGAGTAGTGCCACAGTTCCTCAAAGCTTTCAGCGTCAACGGGTGGGTAAAATTATAGATAAGAGCACCAGTCACTCCAACTCCCAGCATAGAGCTTGCCAGTGTTCATTCCTGCCAATGCTAGGGAGAAGAGATTGACACAAGCGGTTACACCAGAACCACAATAAACCAGAATTTCTTGTTTGTTCTCCAGCTCAGTCCAGCGCTCTTGTTGCAATGTTAATGGTTGCAAATAACCATTGGTGTCCGTCACACCATGCCAAGGGTAGTTGAGGGCACCGGGAATGTGACCGGCAACAGGGTCAATCGGTTCTCGTTTACCTAAATAGCGATCGCTTTCCCTAGAGTCTACCAACGCCACCTCTGGCAAATCTTTACGTACTTTCACACTATTAATATCCACCACCGAATCAGAGCGCAACTGCTCTACAAAGATTCCTGGTTTTGTGGTAGGCTCTTGATCAGTTACTGGATACCCTTGGGAATGCCATCCTGTCCAACCCCCATCCAGCAACGCCACTTGGTCGTGTCCCAAGTAGCGCAGCAGCCACCACAAGCGGGCTGCAAAGGCACAACGGGAATCATCATAGGCAATCACTAGGGTTTTTCGGAAATTAACACCAATCCCTGCTAATTTTTGAGCTAACTTCCGAGGTTCAGGCAAAGGATGACGCCCACCATGACGCTCTACTGGTCTCGAAAGGTCCTTATTCAAATCGAGATAGTGAGCGCCCGGGATATGGCTAACTTTATACTGCTCATAGCCCAGGTCTGGATCAGATAGAGCAAAACGGCAATCGACAATTACGATGTCGGGATCATCAAGATGCTCACTCAGATACTGAGCAGAAACTATAAAAGGTTGTTCCGTCATGTGACATCACGGATTATAAATTTTAGTATTGATTTAGGACGAATAAGCTTTAGCGATATCAAGTGAGTCCGACGATTTAGCCTCCTAGGACTCTGTTCAAACAAAACTAATTAACGTTTGCTTGTTTGGTTGAGATTTGAACTTCCCCAACCGTCTTGGATGGGGATTCCCAGGCACAACCAAATAGATTGTTATCTCCTAGGGCGTAACTTTCCCCCGCACCGGGGGTAGCTGAGTAAGGTCAATTCCCAGTTTTTTAAGACCTTTCTCTTTTATTTTAACACTATTTGAAAGTAAAAATTCATCCCCAAACTATTCGTCAAGGGGTATTCTTTTCCCTCTCAAACTCTCCCTTTTGATAAGTTGGTAGTGCTTCCTTTAGAGGGATGAAAACCCCCAGCCATCCGCTGTCAGATTTTCATCCCTGTTTATCCCGCTGTTTGCGGCGGCGATCGCGCCACTCAGCAGCAGTTAGATAAATGATTCCTCCGCTGACCACCACTAATAATCCAGCGGCAGCAAAGAACAACATAGTGATTACGGGATTTTCCACGATACTGTTAAAACCCGTTACGACCCCAGACAACCATTGAGATTGACCAAGTGAACAAAACCAGTACAGAAACCCAGCCTAGTGTCAGAATATCCATAGCAATATATAAAAAAATTACTCAATAACTCCAAATCTTATAATAGTTCAATTTGAGACAGCCACCTCCTGCAGAAGTGGAATTCATTTGGGAATTATCTGGTTATGGGGTTAGCCCCCTGGTCTTTGAGCAAAGCTGATCATCCAGAGTCTGGCTAGGTTTCAGGTCAAGAGTATTTTAGCTGCACAGGGGGATAGTGTGACACTTACAAAACTGTCCACAGATTACTTCAAGAAAACTTGTGATGAACACCAGGTGATCAGATTCGACCTTATGGCCAAATTTGTAATATATCTGTATCATTGTGTAATATATAAAAAAAATAAATAATTTATTGTTATGCCTTACGAAAAACTAGACATCTCCACCCCAAAACCTGTGCTGTCTTGGGCGAATCACTCCCTAGCTGCTCAGGAAACCCAAATGGCGAAAAATGTTGCGTCTCTGCCATTTGTGTTTAAGCACGTCGCATTAATGCCAGACGTTCACCTAGGTAAAGGCTCATTGGTTGGCTCTGTAATTGCCACCAAAGATGCCATCCTGCCAGCAGCTGTCGGGGTAGATATTGGTTGTTTTACAGGTGATACCCTCGTTCCCTTGGTTGATGGCAAATCTTACTCACTCCAAGCACTAGCCAAAGGAGAGCGAGAAATTATTGTCTACTCCTGCACACAAACCGGAAAAATCGTCGCGGCTAAGGCTACAGCAAAATTAACCCGCCGTAACCAACTACTCTTAAAGGTCGTTCTCGACAACTCAGAAGAAATTAAATGTACTCCCGATCATCGATTCATGCTCAGGGATGGTAGTTACCGGGAAGCCCGTGACCTCGAACCAGGGACATCCTTGATGCCTTTCTACTCCCAAACCGATAAAGATGGTTACACCTTAATCCAGCAACCCGATTCTGGAAGATGGCAAAAGGCAGATGGGATTATCCCTCCCTCTGATATCCCTTCCTCTGAATGGTTAGAATCTCAATTGTCAGGAACAGTACCATCTTTTCCAGGTCACAGAACAGTCATTGACCACCATATTGATCACCATAACCTTGCTCGTGCCGAGCATCGAAGCTCAAATCTGGTAGGGGGGGCAAATCACAAAGTCGTCAATATCTTACCACTTCAGGAAAAACAAGATGTCTACTGCCTAACGGTTCCAGAGTATCACAACTTTGCCCTGACCGCTGGTGTGTTTGTTCACAACTGTGGCATGTCTGCCATTAAAACCCCTTTTGTGGCAGACCAATTGGAGGGCAAGCTCAAGAAGATTCGCTTGGACATTGAAGCAGCTATTCCCGTTGGCTTTGAGCAAAACACAGATATCGAGAAAGCAGTGGTAAACTGGCAAGGCTGGCGTGATTTTAAGGAACTTCATCCAGGTGTGCAACGGCTAGATGGAAAATCCATGAAACAGCTGGGTTCCCTTGGAGGTGGCAATCATTTCATTGAATTGTGTCTTGATACCGACAATCAAGTGTGGCTGATGCTACACTCTGGTTCACGGCATATTGGTAATCAGCTAGCTAAGTGCCACATTAAGACCGCTAAAGAATTAGCAAAGCTAGCACATACAACCCTTCCTGACCGAGATTTAGCATACTTTGTCGCAGGAACCCCTGAATTTGCTGCCTACTGGCGGGATTTGCAATGGGCGCAAAACTATGCCCGTTACAATCGCGATATCATGATGGCTCGCTTCAAGCGAATTGTAGAGAAACATCTGGCTGGTGGTAAGTCCTTCAAGCCCTTGTTGTCAGTTAACTGCCATCACAACTATGCCGAAAAAGAAGTGCATTTCTCCGAAGAGGTTTATGTTACTCGAAAAGGAGCAGTGCGAGCTCGTACCGACGACTATGGTATCATCCCTGGGTCCATGGGGGCAAAGTCTTTCATTGTTAAGGGTAAAGGCAATCATGACAGCTACTGCAGCTGTGCTCATGGTGCTGGTCGTTTGATGTCTCGCAGCAAAGCAAAAAAGCAGTTCACCGTTGATGATTTAGTTGAGCAAACTAAAGGTGTTGAGTGCCGTAAAGATAAGGACGTTATCGATGAAATCCCAGGTGCTTATAAGCCAATTGATCAGGTGATGGCTAATCAGTCAGATCTAGTTGAGGTAGTGGCAACTCTGAAGCAGGTTGTTTGTGTTAAGGGTTGAAAACTATCAAAACTGAATCGAATCATTAAACTGTTAACCATTAGACAAAATGCAACAGAAACGTTTAGGTTTATGTTGCATTTTGCCTGTTGTAATCTCAAAAAAAAATGTAAGTATTCAGCTATCAGCTATCAGCTATCAGCTATCAGCTATCAGCTAATGCGCACGCTACTTGAGGTGCTACAGATGGTGCTTTTGAATAAGCGATGCAGAGGTGCGACCCGTGGCGAATTT
>NZ_JAAHIE010000227.1:0-11060 GCF_010671945.1 Moorena sp. SIO4E2 | reverse complement strand
CATTGCGACTGATGTTTTCTAGTCTTCGTCTTTGTTCGATTGTCAGCAGCACTTTATCTCTACGACCTCTTCCCATTTTTTTGACCTCAAATAATCATCCTTCTATTCCACTATTTTAGCTGTGCCACGCCACTACGCACTGTTCCCTGTTCCCTACGCGAACTAATAATCAGTGTTCCAGGTCTTTATAGCGGTTTTTAATCTAGTAAGGTACAAGTTTTTGAGGTGCGACCCGTGGCGAATTTAATTCGCCAAGGTCAAGCGCACCTAAGGTTTTAGGGAGCAGGGAGCAGGGAGCAGGGAGCAGGGAGCAGGGAGCAGGGAAGAGGGAAAAAAATATGTGTACCTCATGAGGATAAAAAGCGCTATAGTAATTAATATCAACGTGGACTAACCCCCACCTGGACGAACGCGCCCCGCGTGGCCTACGGCCAGGTGGGGGAATGCGTCACACGGTCTGTTCAAACAGCGGTGTCAAGATTTAGATTTGCCTTCGGACTTTTATCAACCAATCTTGCTCCATGCCAAAATTAATGACGATGGAGCACATGAAGACATTACCGAGGTTTTGTTGGCAGACGTAGCCTATGTTTCACCAGAAGACCAATTAGTGGTAAAGAAGAACATGACTGCTCTGATGGAATCTATGGTGCTACGGACTCACGAGATTTTGGATTATTATGGCAATCCACAGAACCGAATTCCCCGCTGTTTTGATAGCATAGGGTGCTAAGCATTCAGCCCTCAGCCCTCAGCGGTCAGTGGTCAGCCCTCAGCCCTCAGCCCTCAGCCCTCAGCCCTCAGCCCTCAGCCCTCAGCCCTCAGCCCTCAGCCCTCAGCCCTCAGCCCTCAGCCCTCAGCCCTCAGCCCTCAGCCCTCAGCCCTCAGCCCTCAGCCCTCAGCCCTCAGCCTTTAGCCCTCAGCCTTTAGCAGATAACTGATAACTAATAGCACCTCAAGTAGCGTGCCCTTAAGCTGATAGCTGATAGCTGATAGCTGATAGCTGATAGCTGATAGCTGATAGTTGATAGCTGATAGTTGATAGCTGATAGCTGATAGCTGATAGCTGATAGTTGATAGCTGATAGCTGATAGCTGATAGCTGATAGCTGATAGCTGATAGCTGATAGCTAATAGCTAATAGCTGATAGCTGATAGTTTATAGCTGATAGCTGATAGCTGATAGCTGATAGCTGATAGCTGATAGCTGATAGCTAATAGCTGATAGCTGATAGCTGATAGCTGATAGCTGATAGCTGATAGCTAGTTTTATTAGTACTCAAACGGTCCTAACGGCTCATCATCTTCCTCAGACAGGTCGATGGGTTTGTAATCCACATAATCGTTTTGGTCTGAGTAGTTAGAGGATGTTTCCTCCCTTGGGGTGGTACGACGCTTTCTTTCCCTTGAGGCTATCTGTGAGTCATAGTTTTCTGAGTCATAGTTTTCTATAGATTCACGACCGGAACGGCTACGGCGAACGGGTCTGTCTTCTCTATCTCTATCTAGATCTCTGTCTAGATCTCTGTCTAGATCCCGATCTAACTTAGCCTCCCAAGTGTCTACAGATCGTTCTACAGGTCGTTCCACAGATTGTTCCGAAGGACGAGAACGTCTACTACGATATGGTCTGTCTTCCCAATCACTATCTAACTTAGCCTGCCAGGTCTCTCTAGGTCGTTCTGAAAACTGACCATTAGAACGAGGGCGGCGTTTACGCGTCCGCTCTTCTAGCCTAGATTCCTCTGAACTCCCTCGACTCCTTGGTGGACGGCGGGTTTCTGCTTCATAACGGTCTATGCGCCTTTCCCTGGAATCTGCTGTGGGCCGCAAGCGAGGGTTGGAGTATTGCTCCTCTACCGGCTCTAGTTCATCGTATTCATCATAAACATTAGCCTCTTGTGGTTCTTCGCGGTAATAGTTACGGCTAACTGGTCGCTGGCGGTCTTCAAACCCAGCATCTTCCCGGGCTTTTTTAGTGGCAACGCCCCGTAACCGCAGACTTTCCACACCAAAAAATATTGCTGTACCGCTCAACAACAGCTGACTCAACTGCAAAATTGGATCGAGTCGCCATCCCTGAGTCACCAGAATAAAGCCACAAACTACCCCGACCACAGTGAAAAAGATATCATGGTCTCTGGCTAGTTCTGGACGGACCGAGCGCAGGAAATAGAGTCCTGCTCCGGCAAGCATCAAGAATATGCCCAAAAGGCTAGCTGAATTAAACCCAAAATTTACCATTGCTACTCTCCTATGGTCAGTTTTATGGTAGCGAGTTATTGGTCTTAAACTCTACTGTAACTGGAGAACAACAATTTTACTCCTGGATCAGGAGAGATTGTGAATACAAAAATTGAGCGGGTTGTGAACCCACTCAATTTCCTGCTATCGAAGCTCCGCCTTATTTCGTTAAAGGCATAGATAGTAGGGATTTCGTTATGAGCGTTGGATCTTATCGCTCTGGCTAAAGACGATTAGTGCCACAGTGGCAGGAATAACCACAATGGCAGTACCCAAAAGTAAACTCCACAAAAAGTTGGCTAATGAAGGTGTCATAAAAACTCCTAGTTAATTTGTAAATCTTGTTTGTGATGCTCCTACACTTCCCAATCGGGTAAGTGTTAGACATGATTGCTTTCCCCCATGCCACTGCCGGTTCCCTATTGGAGCAGAGGTGAGGCTTGGTGAGGGGTGAACTAAGAACATGATACTATTATTGAGAAAGTTTAAATTAAATTAACTACAATCACAAGGACGCCCGTAAGCCACCTACCCACCTAAGGCGGCACGTAAGCTATCAGCTATCAGTTATCAGCTATCAGCTTATCGGTTAGGTCACAGGCTGGAAGCCTGTGCCACGGTAATCTTCGCGCAGCGTGCCCGTAGCGCAATCGGCGCTTTTGAATAAAATAAGCTGACCACTGACCACTGACCACTGACTGCTCACCGCTCACCGCTCACCGCTGACGGTGCCACCAGCAATACATTTGTGATCATTAAGATTAAATAAGCCATGACTGCTGCTACGATTGCTATCTGGACTCTTGGTCCGTTACTCGGACTAATGATCTTTTTGTTTATCTTTCGCATTGTTCTGACCTGGTATCCTCAGGTAGACCTAAATCGTTTGCCATTTAATCTAGTAGCTTGGCCAACGGAACCCTTTTTAGTGCCAATGCGCAAAATTGTGCCTCCCATTGGTGGGGTTGATATTAGCCCAATTATTTGGGTAGGGATTTTCAGCCTGCTGCGGGAAATTCTTTTAGGTCAGCAGGGAATCCTGAGGATGATGATCTAGAAGGTTGGAGGTTGAAGGTTGGAGGTTACAGGTTGGAGGTTACAGGTTGGAGGTTGAAGGTTGAAGGTTGAAGGTTGCAGGTTGTTTGGTTGAAGGTTGAAGGTTGGAGGTTACAGGTTGTAAGTTACAGCTTGCCGGTTGCAGGGGTAATGGGTAACCATTCACTTACCCCCAATGGTTTTAGCTTTGGCCAAAAGGCCACGCTACGCGAACGCAGCGAGAAGCCCCACGCCTGAAAGTGAAATGTCAGGGTGGGACAGGGCGTATAAACGGTTGAAGTATAACAAGACGCGATCGCTAATTACCAAGGACTTACTTTCGTCTTTCTTCCTACTTCCGTAAGCATATGCGCGTAGCGCATATGCTGAATGCTGATAGCACCTCAAGTAGCGTGCGCGTAGCGCATATGCTTACCTACTTCTGCCCTCTGCCTTCTGCCCTCTGCCTTCTGCCTTCTGCCTTCTGCCCTCTGCCTTCTGCCTTCTGCTGTTCAGGTCATCATCTCCTTCTCGACAAAATTGGTATAGACCTGACCCTCAATAAAAGCTGGTGTCTCTAGGATTTTTTGATGGAAAGTGAGGGTGGTGGTGACTCCGGTAATGGCACACTCCCTTAAGGCTCGTTTCATGCGCTGAATGGCCGCATCACGGGTGGGACCCCAAACGATTAATTTCCCAATCAGAGAGTCGTAATAGGGGGGAATTTCGTAATCGGGGTAAACATGGGAATCCATGCGCACCCCTGGTCCTCCTGGTGGTAGGTAAGCACTAATTCGTCCTGGTTGGGGACGGAAACCGTGGTCTGGATCTTCGGCATTGATCCGACATTCGATGGCGTGACCTTTGAGAGTAACTTGGTCTTGGGTAAGGCTTAGTTTATCCCCTTCAGCAATTTTAATTTGTTCGGCGATCAAGTCTAGACCGGTGATCATCTCGGTGACTGGGTGTTCTACCTGAATTCGGGTGTTCATTTCCATAAAGTAGAATTCACCAGAGGCATCTAAGAGAAACTCTACTGTACCAACTCCGACGTAATTGATGGACTTAGCGGCCATTACCGCAGCATTACCCATTTTTTCCCGCAATTCTGGGTCAAGCACTGGGCTAGGGGCTTCTTCCAGTAGCTTTTGGTGACGCCGTTGGATCGAGCAGTCTCGCTCACCCAAGTGGATTGCGTTGCCGTGACTATCAGCTAAAATTTGAATCTCGATATGGCGAGGGCGTTGAATAAATTTTTCAATATATACCCCGCCATTACCAAAGGCAGCTTGGGCTTCCCCTTGAGCAGCTTGGAAGAGTTTAATCAATTGGCTGTCATCCTGTACCAGGCGCATACCCCTTCCTCCACCACCAGCAGTGGCTTTAATCATGACAGGATACCCAATTTGACGTGCGATCGCATGAGCTTCTTGCTCAGAGCTGACTAATCCATCACTTCCAGGTACTGTGGGCACACCCGCTCGTTGCATGGTTTCTTTGGCCGTAGATTTATCTCCCATGGCCCGGATCGCTTCTGGGGTAGGACCGATGAAGGCAATCTGATGATCAGCACAGATTTCAGCAAAACGGGCATTTTCTGATAGGAAACCATAGCCTGGATGAATGGCAGTGGCGTTGCGAGTGAGGGCAGCAGAAATAATATTGGGTATATTTAAATAACTTTTGTTGCTGGGGGGGTCCCCGATACAAACCGCTTCATCGGCCAGTTGGACATTAAGAGCATGTTGGTCAATGGTCGAGTGAACTGCAACGGTGGGAATCCCCATCTCCTCACAGGTTCGGATAATCCGTAAGGCAATTTCCCCACGATTGGCAATTAATATCTTTGAAAATTTCATAAAATAGCTTGGCTATATAGGGTTTTTAGTTGAGATGTAAAACTAGGATTGATGGGGAAGTGTGGGAAGTGTGGGAAGTGTGGGGAGGGTGGGGAGAAAGGTCGGTGTGGGGAGGGTTGGGAAATATAGTAAGTGTGGGGAGGGTGGGGCGCAACATGGTTTATAAACTATTAAGGGTTTTTTTTGTCTTAATCCCTAATGCCTAGTGCTATCATGCCTAAATTGAGTTTACCCGTCAATTTAAGTTTCACAGCAATTTTGACAGTAATTTTATGATCCAGGCTTTGCAGCTCAGTACTGTTGTATGTTATCCTAAGAAACGGTTAGCAAATCGCGGATGTGGTGGAATGGTAGACACGCACGCTTGAGGGGCGTGTGGCGAAAGCCATGCGAGTTCGAGTCTCGCCATCCGCATTGATCAGCCAAGAGTTCTAGGCAACTTCCCAACGGGGAGCTTCGGCTCAGGGCAGAAGAAAAATAGATGAAAACATTATCATAAAAGGGATGCAGCACTATGGGACAAGGGCGCACCATTGCCTATTGCCTCTTGCCTCTTGCCTATTCCCACACTCTTCTTCCCTCCCCTTCTCCCCACACTTCCCACCCTCCCCACCCTCCTCAGACTTCCGATTCCCGATTCCCGATTCCCGATTCCCGATTCCCTAAGCAATCACCTCTTCGTCACATCAGGCTGCTGAAACCGATAGATATCGCGAATCACGTTTACCCAACCATCACAAAGAGAGGCTAATAAGCGATCGCCTTTTTCCTCACTTGCTGCTGTGGCATCCCCGAGTACTCCACTCTGAGTCAGCCCCTTGGTCAGCCAAGCAAAGGACAAATTTCCTTCCATACTCAATAGACTATCTTCGGGCAATCCCTGGGGATATTCCTTTACTGCCCGATCCATTTTCACTTGACCGGGGAGTAGACAGAGCATGAGACTAGTTTCTAAATCCCCCCCATGAATCCCTAATTCTAATTCTTTCTGGGTAGCTAATTCCTTGGCCATGTTAGGCACGCCCCAGGTAAACAAGGGAAATACCATAAAATCTTCATGCTTGTGGTGAATATCCCGTGCTGCAATTTCCATCACTTGGGGTTGTCCGCCATGGGAATTCATCAGTACTAACTTCCGAAACCCACACCGATAGATACTATCAGCCATTTCCATCAGCACCGCTAGTAAGGTTTGAGCACTAAGGGTAATGGTGCCAGGAAAATGCCAATGCTCATTGGATTTGCCGTAATAAAGGGGAGGTAAGGCATAAGCCGGGATTTCTGGGTCTAAGCAGCCTAAGGCTTTGCCCAAGACTCCCACCCCAATCGCCGCATCTACAATCAGCGGTAAATGGGGGCCATGCTGCTCAATGGAAGCGACCGGCTGAATAATCACAACATTTTCTTTGTCTGGCATCTGTTCGATATCAGTCCAGGTCAGATAAGGGAAAAATCGTTCCGGAGGAATGAAATTATGCATAAGAGTGTGGGGAGGGTGGGAAGTGTGGGAGGTGTGGGGAGAGGGAAAAAATCCTCTGTAGTTCATAGGTATGAGAAACCCTATATAGTAGAATACTTTGCCCACCGGACTTTAATTAGTATTTTTTTACACTCAGGAGGTTCAGAGGTTCGTTCACGAGGTTCAGAGGCTGATGCGATCGCACTTACTTAAATTAGCCTACCCTTAGTGCTATAGTTTTTTACTCAGGACTTACCCACAGAATCCATGGGTAGGGTGGGCAAGGTTTTGCCCACCCTACAGGTAGCTACCCTTAGTGCTATAGTTTTTTAATTATCAAGCATCAAAGCTCGATAACCAGCTTGAACAAGGCGTTCCATACAAATAATGGTCATGTTCCATAGCCCAGTCTGATGGTGCTTCAACTGTTCCGGCAAATCCTTATAACACATCCCAGGCATTTTGGCTAGTAACTACTGTTGTCACTTCTGTCTCA
The DNA here is from genome assembly GCF_010671945.1 of Moorena sp. SIO4E2. Lineage (NCBI taxonomy): Bacteria > Bacillati > Cyanobacteriota > Cyanophyceae > Coleofasciculales > Coleofasciculaceae > Moorena > Moorena sp. SIO4E2. The sequence goes on along the minus strand of NZ_JAAHIE010000227.1, from coordinate 3,968 downwards.
ATAGCAATCGCGTAGCGCTTGCCGGGTTCGAGATTAACAGTTCTGTCTAACCGTAAAACCTCACCATCGAAGATAGCTGTTACTACAGGTATCTTTCGAGCTTCTGTGCTGTCAGCAGGTTGAGTTTTAACATCTTGGCGGAGGTGAATTTCCTGTATTAGGTCTGCCCAGCTAAAATCTTCTGGTAATTTATCGATTAATCTACGTGCTTCTTCTTTGAGATTCAGGCTTGCCATAAATTTTATCGTAAGCATTCAGCCGTCAGCCGTCAGCCGTCAGCCATTCGCGTTTGCGAAGCGTCGGCTTTGCCGAAAGCTTGGCCTATGGCCAAGGCCAAGGCTCACGCTGCTTGAGGTGGTTATTTTATTCAAAAGCACCTCAAGTAGCGCATTAGCTGATAGCTGATAGCTGATAGCTGAATGCTTACATTTTATCCTCCAAGTCATTAAGCTAGTGGGATCACTTTGGCTGATCAGGCTCACAGGCTCAATCACCAGGCTCACAGGCTGATGCGATCGCACTAGCCTAAATTAGCCTACCCTTAGTGCAATGGATTACTATAGACAAAAATAACCTATTAGTGTACCCAAAAACGAATTAGAACTCGCAGCATTACTAATGATACATATACAGTCTTGAACCCTTGATGAGCTGACACCCCACACCCCACACCCCACACCTGATGACTCTAAATTTCACCGAGTTTTACAAAGCCACTAACCCCAGCAAAACCCTTGATCTAACCCAGCCAGAAGACCAGAAGCTCTATATCGATTTTTCTTCTGTCCGGGGGGGAGCACTGATTGAGCAACTGAAAGCGCAAATTACTCTATTCTCCGAAGACCAGCCCACCTGTCAATTATTTACCGGACATATTGGTTGTGGGAAGTCTACGGAATTATCTCGACTCAAGGCTGAGTTGCTAGCAGAAGACTTTCATGTGGTTTACTTCGAGTCGGATCAGGACTTGGAAATGAACGATGTGGATGTGGGGGATATTTTATTAGTTATTGCTCGCCAGGTCAGTGAAAGTTTGGAAGCTAGCCAGGTTAACTTACAACTAAAAGGCTTTAAAGCTTTCCTACAGGAAATTAACACATTGTTGGGTTCCGATGTGACTGGGGTTGAGGTTAAGATTCCCAAGGTTGGTGAGTTTGGGGTCAAGGAAAAACAGGGAGAGTATTCCTTATCGGCAGGAATTGCCAAGATTACCACCAGAGCCAAAAATAGCCCAACCTTGCGTAATCGGTTGCGGGATTATATCGAACCTCGTACCAAAACCATTATTGATGTGATTAATACCGAGTTGATTGAGCCTGCGATCGCTCAACTCCAACACCAGGGAAAACGGGGACTAGTGGTAATCGTGGATAACCTTGACCGAGTGGAAATTGTGCCCAAGCCTTGGGGCAGACCACAACCGGAATATTTATTTGTAGACCGGGGAGAACAGTTGCGCCAACTCCACTGTCATGTGATTTATACCATGCCCCTAGGGCTACGATTTTGTAATGATATCGTCCGGCTTACCAATCGTTTCGGGGTTGAGCCGAAGGTGTTGCCCATGGTGCCAGTGAAGCAACGGAATGGTAAGGAGTGTGAGGAAGGAATGGCAAGGCTCAGAGCGATGGTAATGGCTAGAGCTTTCCCAAAGCTAGCATCAGCGCAACGGTTGCAGGGAATTGGGGAAGTGTTTGATGCACCAGAAACCCTTGACAGACTCTGTTCTATCAGTGGTGGCCATGTGCGGGAGTTACTGGCAATGATTCGGGATTGGATTATGGTGGAGGGCAAGTTACCGCTATCCTGGGCAGGGTTAGACCAGGTTATTCGTAGTCGCTGTAATAAAATCCGATTAGCAATTGATGAAGAGGAGTGGAAATTATTGCGTCAGGTTCATCAGAACCAAGAAGTAAGTGGTGACGACCATTATCGAGTGCTGGTGCGTAGTCTATTTGTGTATGAGTACTATGACACTCAAGGGTCTTGGTTTACCGTCAATCCGATTCTGTTAGAAACGGGGAAGTTGTAGTGTAGGGAATCGGGAATCGGGAATCGGGAATTGGGAATTGGGAATCGGGAATCGGGAATCGGGAATCGGGGGAAGAGTTTTGGAGGTGCGGGAAGGGTGGAGAAGGTGAAAAGTCAGACCTTGAATTTAGAAACACGATAACACCCATTGCCATAACTCTATGACTAATCGTCAGCCACAGAAGCATAACCAACAAGCTGATCATCAACAGCTATTGAAGCAGTTGGCTTGGGCAATGGAAATGGGAGCCAGTGAACAGGAATTTTCCTTAATCTTTGCCCATTGTAATTATACCCAGTGGCGAGAGCAGTTGATAAAACAGCTGGCCGAGGTTTGTTCCGTAGAGATTCTCCCGATTGGCCTAACTTCCAATATCACCCAACTCTACAGGACGATATACAGCAAGATTCAATCCCAACTGGCACAACAACCGACCCAAGGCATTATGGTGTATGGCTTTGAGGTAGTCAGAGACCTTGAGCAACTGCTGAAATTAGCCAATCGAGTCCGGGAAGAGTTTCGGAAACAGTTCCATGTGCCGGTTTTATTTTGGGTAGATGACCGAGTATATTCCCAATTCCTGCGCTCGGCCAGGGATTTGGCCAGTTGGGGAACCGGTTCACCCCTAGACTTTCAAATCTCTAGCGCTAATGTAATCGAATTTATCCAACAGGTTACTGATCTTGGGTTTACTCAAGTCTTAGCCGGTGGAGCTGCTGACGTTCTTAACCATAAACATAATCTCAGTAACCAGCAGCTGGCTGACTTACGCTGGGCTTGGCAAGACTTGCAACATCGGCAGGTACAATTAGCCCTAGATTTAGAAGCCAGTGTCGAATTTATCCTAGGTCGAGGAATTCCCCATAATCTCAACCAGTCCCAACGGCATTATCAAAGAAGTTTAAAGCTATGGGAAGATCTCCTGCGAGCTTACCCTTCTCCCGACCCCGAACATCTGATCCGATACGGATGTGTTCTGTTCCATATGGGGCAATTGTACCGTACCTATGCCGATCAAGACCGGAATCAGGATATTCAACATTGCCTAAGGGCTAGAGACTATTTTTTGCGATCACATCAAGCCTTTGAGAAAGCCCAGCGTCCCAACTTAGTCGCTAAGTTTATCAATCCCTTGGGGGAAATTCTACAAAGACTAGGGGAATGGGATGAATTGGAGCAGTTAGGGAAAAAAGCCAAAGCCCTCCATAAAAAATATCCCAACCCGGTCTGGCTTGCCCATGATTACGGCTTTCTAGCTGCAGAAGTAGCCATAGCTCGCTCCCAATGGTCTCGGGTCAAGGAGTTGGCAACTCAAGCACTGGACATCCTTACCAAGGCCAAGAATTCTGTTCAACTCCCTGGTGACCTGAGCCGGCAGCAGTTGGAGTGGGCGTGGGGACTTCATCAAGGTTGGTATCGCTTATCCTTAGCGAAAGCCTACAAGCATCTCGGTCAACCTCAGCAGGGGATTGACCATCTTAAGCTTGCCAAAGACCAAACCCTACCTAACTTTAATCCTGATCTATATATTAAAATTCTGGCAGAATTGCGACAGCTCTACTTTGATCAAGGGGAGTATAAAAAAGCCTTCTCAGTTAAAGCATACCAGCAATCAATCGAGTATCAGTTCCGATTTCGGGCATTTGTGGGCGCTAGTCGATTGTCCCTCAAGGAAGGAATCAGGGATATTCAGGTAACGGCAGAGGACAAGCAGCGAATTGTGGCTGATCAAATTGCTGCCTCTGGTCGAGAGCAAGGGATTAATGACTTACTTGAGCGTATTGGTCGCAAAGACCACAAACTAACGGTAATTTGTGGCTCCTCCGGTGTGGGTAAAAGTTTTCTACTTCAGTCTGGTTTAATTCCTAGATTACAGCAAGAGATTATTGGCGCTCGGGATGTGGAGCCAGTGTTGCTGACAGTTTATAACCGGTGA
>NZ_JAAHIE010000226.1:0-11064 GCF_010671945.1 Moorena sp. SIO4E2 | reverse complement strand
GGCAGTGCCTACTCATGCTATCTCTAGCTGCTGTTATCTATCTTTGGCACTGCCCACCCTACATCTTAATGGGGTGAGGTGGATTTTTTTAGTGAGTTAGTTAGTAGTTAGTTAGTAGGGTGGGCAGTGCCTACTCATGCTATCTCTAGCTGCTGTTATCTATCTTTGGCACTGCCCACCCTACATCAATATTCTATTGTGATTAATTCTTTGGTGGGCAGTGCCTACTCATGCTATCCCCAGCTGCTGTTATCTATCTTTGGCACTGCCCACCCTACATCTACATCAATATTTCTGTTCTCTATATTCAGTTGTTAATTGCCTTTTGGTTTTTAAATTGCTCGATTAATTGGGTTAAATTGTTAGGTTCCATGACTTGAGTGTACTGGTGCGCCATTTCCGGTGTTAGGAGTTCTAGCAATAGGGTGTTTTCAATCCACAATTCCATGACATCAAAGTATCCCTTTCGGCTACAGCGAACAACTCGCCATTGTTCTCGTTCACCAATTTTTTCGATTTCTTGTTGATTCAAGGGAACGGCAATGGCGGCATGAGTAGCGGTAAATTTGGAACTAGCTTCATTATTTAAGAACTGTAATTCTTGTTGGTTAGTTCCAGGCTTTAATTCCGTGCCCCTAGGATAAACTTCAATAGCTGTTCCATATTGATCAAAGGCTAAGGTCATATAACTTCCTGGGTGAGGCGCAAATTCAATGCAATTTCCCTTAAAGATTTCTGCTAGTACCGTGGCTACGTGGTAAGGATTATCTGCGGCAATAGATATGTGAAATATCATAAATTTATATCTCTAGAATTAGAGTAGTTTTCAATTGGTTTAGGGACAAAGTTCTGGGTTTTAGGGAACAGCGATCCCCCCTAACCCCCCTTAATAAGGGGGGAAAAGAACAGGGAAGAGATAATAGGGAAGATAGAAGAGGTAAAAAATTATGTGTACTTCATAGCTATGAAAAACGCTGTATTAGTTTTATCTTAGTAGGAGCGCCTAAAAGCTGCATCAAAAGGTGCGCTTGCGTCAAGCGCACCTAAAAGTTGAAAGTGCTTTTAAAAAGGTTAGCAGGGCAAAGGCATCTTGTCAATAAACCGGAGATAGTTATCAATAAACCCTGCTGTAAGCATATGCGCTACGCGCAGGCTAGGCCAACAGCTAATGCGCTACCCGCACCCTAAGCAAATGGCTGAATACTTACCTTGGTATTTTATTGACAATTATTTTCATAAGTAGTCCTACAAAATTTAAATGATATGTAGCTATCCTTGAATATATAAAGGCTAAGCTAACAACCAAAATAAAAATTAATTACACATAATTTATTATAAAAATAGCGAAAATTTTTAATTGTAAATAAATGTATTTTTTTTGATTTACCCCTTGCATTTTTTCCAGGAGTTATCTATACTATAAAAAGTAACGACTGAAACTAATAACCGCGCTGGTAACAGCCTTAATGAAAATCAGCGCGGTTTTCCTCCCACCTAAATAGGAGTTACTTCTATCATGGCAAAAATATCACGATCATCAATCCTAGCTTTCCACCAAGCCACCCTGCCCTTGGTGAAGGAGGTAGGTTGATATCTAAGCATATGCGCTACGCGCACGCTACGCGAACAGCGGTCAGCGGTCAGCCCTCAGTCCTTAGCCTTTAGCTGATAGCTAATAGCTAATAGCTGATAGCTGATAGCTGATAGCTGATAGCTGATAGCTGATAGCTGATAGCTGATAGCTGATAGCTGATAGCTGATAGCTGATAGCTGATAGCTGATAGCTGATAGCTCCCTAAATTAATAATCACCCCCAGACCCATAGCGCCATGCTTCTAGCCAACGGTGGAAATAATATTTTGGTTTCGGTGGCAAAGTATTCAACATGCCACTGATTAATTTACCTACTGGATACAAACTACTGTAAACCGCTAAATTACTATAATGAAGCATCCAATCCAATAGCATGGTTAATCCTACTTGAGGAATCACTGGCACGACTAATGCTGGTTTAGTTAATGATGTCACAAATAGGGTTTTAGATAATCCTGAAAACTTCACTACATCTTGGAGGAAGGGCTTAAGCACATCATCTCCTAGGTTTGCCATGGCTTGGAATACGCCAGTGAGTAATTGATTAATTTGATTTGGTGCTAATTGTTGCTTGATGCCAACACTCATCGTCCGTTGAAACATCCAGGTTACGCCAATATTAGGCTGATAGGGTTGTAGTTGGGCTAAGGCATTCCGGTCTAGCAAATCATACTCCAAGGCTTCATGAATTCCGTTACTTAGACGCTTTAAATGTCTGACCATGGAACCAAATCCACCAAAACTGACTGGTGATTGCCCACCACTGCTATCCCCTATAGGTAAAATCCGATTCCAAGGCATTCTTAGGGGACTTTTTTGATAGGAAGGAAAAAAGCCAAACAGTACTCGTTTAAAATCAAGTTGGGATAATTCTACTCCCTGGTATTCTGGTAAGAGACGGAAGTATTCGTCACATAAAAATTCTAAACTAGGACGTTCGGGATTAGCATCTAAGTAGGTAAATAAATAGGTTGTTCTACCATCCCGGGCTGGAAATGCTTCCCAGAAATATTGACATTGATTTTGGATAGGAGTGAAGGATACTATCAAATCCCCCATGTCATTTTTAGGATAGCCTTGAGCACAGCTACCAACCACTAAACAAACTCCTTCTGGTTTCTGACCTTGCCTGACTTGCTTAACAATTGGGGAAAAATGTCCCATGGCATCGATCAGTAAGCGAGCCTTGATTTGGGTTGAAGGTTGAAGGTTAGTATCGGTTGAAGGTTGAAGGTTAGTATCGGTTGAAGGTTGAAGGTTAGTATCGGTTGAAGGTTGAAGGTTAGTATCGGTTGAAGGTTCGAGGTTAGTATCGGTTGAAGGTTCGAGGTTTGTATCGGTTGAAGGTTCGAGGTTTGTATCGGTTGAAGGTTCGAGGTTTGTATCGGTTGAAGGTTCGACGTTGGCAGATTCTAAGTTAGAACTTTCAACCTCCAACGGGTCAACCTTCAACCTTTCAACCTTCAACCTTTCAACCTCCAACCGGTCAACCTTCAACCTTTCAACCTCCAACGGGTCAACCTTCAACCTTTTAACCTCCAACGGGTCAACCTTCAACCTTTCAACCTTCAACCTTTCAACCTCCAAAGGGTCAACTTTCAACCCGATTGAGACGCCATCGGGATGAATACTTGCTTGTGTAAAGGATGTCTTTTCAAAGAGCTTACCGCCAGCAGCTAAAAATTTGGCTTTGAGGGTATCGAGCAGAAAGACTGGGTCAACACCAATGTTGAGTACGTCGTTTACCAAGAAATCAGGACCTTGGAAAAAACTGATCCGAGCTGGGTTATACTCGGATGCGATCGCATTTTCTAATTCCGCCGTTGAGAGTAACTCAAGTTCCAGGAATACTTCCAGTTCTTGGCGAGAGATATTCCACTCTTGGTCTCTACCCCGCAAAACCCCCCGTTCAACTACGGCAACTCGCCAGCCTCGCTGTTGTAGAGCAGCACCAATCAGAATTCCCAAGGTACCGCCACAGATTACTACATCCAAGTCTAGGGTGCCTAATTCCTCTTCGGTTTCTGTAATCACCTCTGGGATTGGAGTTGTACCCTCTCGTAAGGCTTTCCAGACTTTGTCAGCACTGCGCAGGCGTCCGAGAACATCACCAGGTAACTGGGATAGGATTTGTTCGGTTTGACTCATGGATGTTGCTTGATAGTTAGATGCTAAGACTTCCTTTGTAAGCATTCAGCCGTCAGCCGTGAGCTAAAAGCTCACGCTACGCGAACAGCCGTCAGCCACAGGCCCAAAGCTGATAGCTGATAGCTGATAGCTGATAGCTGAATGCTTACCTTTCTCTGTTTTATTGTAAATTGCTCAATCACGAGGCTCAGAGGCTCTCAAGACCATAGCCATGTTGAGATTTTCAACAAAATCACTATTCCCAAAAAAAAGTTTGACAAGTTGTAATACTTGAATATTAAATATAGTTACCACGACCAAATATTCGTCATGGTTTTGATGCAAAGCGCGAATGGGGGTTTCCCCCTGTTGCCTTGCTCAATCGCTCGTTTAGCCAAAGGGAGCTGTATCCGCCGCCCGGCTTCCTCCCCGCTCAAACTGGGATGGGGTATTCAGCGGCAAGTGAATCAAGAAAATGTTCAAAAAACTAGGTTTAGTTCTTGCTAGTCTCTTACTGGCTATCGCCACCTTTGCTATGTCCGTAGCACCTGCTACTGCAGCTACTGTAGAAGTGGAAATGGGTTCGACTACAGGTTCTCCTATGCAATTTGTTCCTAAGAAAGTTGAAATTCATCCTGGAGATACCGTTAAGTGGGTTAACAAGAAGATGTTTCCTCACAACGTAATCTTCCAAGGAGCTGGAGCAGACAAATCTCACAAAAAGCTTACCTACAAACCAGGTGAATCGTTTACAGCCACATTTGATAAGATTGGAACTTACAGCTATTTCTGCGGACCCCACCGTGGTGCAGGTATGACTGGCACAGTTGTTGTGCAATAGTTGCATCAATTACACAATATATCTCTAGGGATAAGGTGGGCAATGCCCACCTTATTTTGTTAACTTTTGTTATAAGTTTGACAGCCTGTCATTTGACACAGTTCCTCCTCTTAGTGAACGCTAATATCTGGCTCAACGCCATATTGAGAGGAGAAACACTTTGAAAAAAATACTAATTGCGATTCTGCTAGTTTTCGCTTTAATAACCTTGAGCTTCCCTGATTCCGCTTTAGCTGCTGGTGATGCGGCTAAAGGGAAAATGGTATTTAACGCTAACTGCAATGCTTGTCATCAGGGCGGTGTAAACAGAGTCATACCCATGAAAAATCTGAAGAAGGAGGCCCTGGAGAAATTTGGGATGTATTCTGCTGCAGCTATCATCAAACAAGTCACAAACGGCAAAGGAGCTATGCCTCGCTTTGGTGGTCGTTTAAAACCCGACCAAATTGAAAATGTAGCTGCTTATGTTTTACAACAGGCTGATAAAGGCTGGTAGGCTGCATTCAGTGACCAGTTATTAACCAGTTATTAATCAATCATCCCGTAGGGTGCGTTAGGTGCGGTGTAATCAACTACCAACAGTGTAGAGTTGACGCCAGGAGCGCCGTAACGCACCAGCCATAGCTGTTTAAAAATTAATTAAGGTAAGCATATGTGCTATGAGCACGCTACGCGAACAGCAGTCAGCCCTAACTTTGGGATAGACAGAAGGATGTCGATCGCGCGGTCTGCGCCCCTCTGTCTTGCCAAGGATTTTAGCCCGAACCTTCATCGTGCCAAGGCATCGCTACTAAACGAAAACCCACATGATTGGTTCCTGTATCAGGAGCTTGGGACTCTCGTGCTTCAGGACGATAACGGCTGCAATAATTTCGGGCGCAGAGGAAAGATCCGCCTTTAATCACATGGAGTGCCCCTTGATCAGGCTTTTCCGGATCGAAACTACTCCCTTGATCCGGTCCCAATGGATTGAGGCTGCGATCTTTCCCCCTATGACCCACACGATACCAATCTGCGGTTAATTCCCAAACGTTGCCCAGCATATCGTAAAGACCGTAACCATTGGGAGAGAAGGATTCGACCGGGGCAGGACCGAGATAGCCATCGGCTTTGGTGTTGAAGAAGGGGAAGAAGCCTTGCCAGGTGTTGGCTTTGTGAGGGGCATATTGTTCACCAGGGATCGAGGTGTCAGTGTCAAGACCACCCCGTGCTGCATATTCCCATTGGGCTTCGGTGGGGAGCGTTTTACCCACCCAATCGGCATAGGCAACCGCATCTTCATAGGCAATGTGAACAACAGGGTACTTGTCAAAACCTTCAATGGTGCTGTCGGGTCCGTAGGGATGTTGCCAATTAGCACCAACGACCCAATCCCACCAGCTTAAATAAGCTACTTGTTGGATACCCGGTGCAGGGGGCTGAAACACCAGGGAACCGGGCTGTCGTTGCGCTTCGGTTAAGCCAGGGAATTGGTCTTTGGCCAGGGGACGTTCGGCAACGGTGACGTAGCCTGTAGCTTGGACAAATGCTTGATATTCGGCGTTGGTAACTTCGTGGCGATCGATGCAAAAACTATCCACGGTCACATCAACAGCAGAACGCTCTGAGGGATAGTAGGTGTCGGAGCCGATCGTAAAGGTTCCCCCAGGGATCGACACCATACCTTCAGGACAGGGAGAATCGGCAAAAGCAAAAGGTGACGAAGTGAAGACGGGTGAAAAGAGGAAAAGGAGGGAGACCGCCAGCAAAATGCCAACAAGATCACGAGTTAAATTCTTCTGAAACAAGGAGAAAAACATGGATATTCAAGAAAAGTAATCTAAGAGGGCGATCGGGGCGATCGCAGAGCGGTTGAACCGTTTCGTTTTAGTTCGGGCGATGAGATGAATAAGGGTGGGCAATGCCCACCCTGTAACTACAATTCCTTTACTATCAGCATTCTTCTAGTCCAAAACAGCGGGGAGTAAAGGTGAAAGGTAAGGTTCCATTGCATTTTCCATAGCCACTTTCACAGTGTTAATCGTCCCGTCGAACTCAAAAGGAGTGCGATCGGCATAGTCTAACGAAACCGGTGCCCCCAGATCGGTGCCAACATCGAAGGTTTCACTGGCAGTGAAGGCTCCCGGGACGACTTGTTCTATCGTGGTTCGGCCGACTTCTGAACCGTCCACTCGCAATACCACTTCACCTGGGGAATAGGGACTCTCGATGGTTGTTTCTACTTCAATGGTGTGATGACCAGCAGGGATAGTTTCAGATGATGCAGCCTGATAACGCTCTAGGAGCAGCATGTTGTACTCATACTTGAGCACTCCGTTGTCCATAAACAAGCTCACACCGCCACTGGAACCTCCCAAGGCATAGAGAACGCCCGAAGCATTTTCTCCGAGATTGACATCGAGCGTAACCAAGTTGCTCTCGCGACCTAGGCCTGGTGCACTAAATTCGGGCATACGAGTTGTGCTTTCATCAAAGACCCAGCTACTGTAGGGACTCGCGATCCGGTCTTCGGGATGAATGCGGGTCCACAGGCCCCCCCCAATGGGGAATGCCGAGTTGCGTTTTGCCTCTTTCAAGAACAGTTGTTTCATCAGCTTCAAACGCTTTGGGTACTTACTTGCTAGATCGTGCTTTTGAGTGAAGTCCTCGGTAATGTGATACAGTTCCCAATCGTCATCACTGGCATCCCAATCATCTAAGTCGTTTCCCGATCCAGCTGTATCCCAGGGGATCAGAGGACCGAAGGTGCAGGCATACCAGCCATTGACATAGATGCCTCGGCTGCCGAAGTTCTCGAAATACTGAACCTTCTTTTTACCCAGTGGTTTGGCATCCTTGTTGGTATTCTTGAAGGTGTACTCCATACTAATCCCATCGAAGGGGTCTTGCTTGAAGCCGTAAACCTCTTCAGGGGGGGTAATTTCCAGGATATCGTAGATAGTGGGAACGATGTCGTTGACATGGTGGAACTGAGACCGGGGGGTTTTGTCGGGGGTGATGCCATCGGGCCAGGAGATGACCATGGGGTTGCGGGTACCACCGAAGTGGGAAGCAACTAGCTTGGTATAACGGAAGGGGACATCCCCTGCCCAGGCCCAAGCCGCGTGGTAAATGTTTTCGGTTTTTCGGGTTCCCAGGGCATCAAGTCCGCCTAGTTCGTCTAGAACCTCCAGTTGCTCCTCGACCGTATTGGGAATTTGGTTCTGGGCGAGCAGTTCGCTGATACTGCCCTCCTGACCTGCGGCACTGGCTCCGTTGTCACCAAAAATATAAAAGACGAGGGTATTGTCGCGAATGCCCAGATTGTCGAGTTCCGAGATCACCTTACCAGCCTGGACATCCACATGTTCGACAAAGCCTGCATAGACCTCCATCAACCGCCGTTGGAAGTCAATTTCCTCCTCGTCGGTAATATCCTCCCATGCTTCCATGTCATTAGGCCGAGGAGTTAGCTCCGCATCTGCTGGAATCCAGCCCAGGGCTTTCTGGTTGTTAAAGACCCGCTTTTGGTACTCGTCCCAGCCGTCATCGAATTTACCCTTATACTTATCTGCCCATTCCTTGAAGATGTGGTGAGGACCGTGGGCTGCCCCTGGTGCCCAGTACATCAAGAAGGGTTTGTCGGGAGAATAGGAACGGTGGTGACGCATCCAGCCGATCGCCTTATCCGCCATGTCTTCGCTGAGGTGGTAAGTCTCGTTATGGGGGGGCTCTATGGGGTTAAGGTTCTCATAGAGGCGCGGCTCATACTGAGAGGTTTCCCCCGCAAGGAAGCCGTAGAAATAGTCGAAACCATACCCGGTAGGCCAGCGATCGAAGGGGCCCATTGCCGTGGTCTCATTGGCTGGGGTATTGTGCCATTTGCCAAAAGCAGAGGTTTTGTAGCCATATTCCCTCAAAACTTCCGCGACCGTGGCAGAGGTCTTGGGAATAACCCCCAGGTAACCATCCCAGTCCAGTGCCCGTTCTGTAATGCTACCTGTCTGGGCCCGGTGGTGATTGCGCCCCGTTAAGAGAGCGGCGCGGGTGGGCGAGCAGATGGAGGTGGTGTGAAAGGTGTTATAGGCAATTCCTTCATCCCACAGACGGCTTAGAGTCGGCGTGTGGATCTCGCCACCAAAGGTGTCAGCCTGCCCGAAGCCTACATCATCCAGCAGGATAATCAGGATGTTGGGCGGATTTTCGATGGGTATATAGTTCGGTTCTTCGCGCCGGATCATGGTGGACTCTTGCAAAGTCGGTCCGGCAGTGCTGGCTGATGGCACTGGTGGGAATGGCAGCACCGAGCCATCTGTCGATTGTGCCATTGCTGGTAGGGCGGTTGTCTCTAGCAAGAGAGACAGCGCGATCGCCATGACCGCAGCCACCTTCCAAATTCGATTCCAAATCATTGATTAAACCTCATAAACAACAGTAATGAAAGGGAACATGTTGAGTTTCGTTACCGAATCATTTCCCCTAGGTCACGATAAATCGATCGTTAGCATAGAGGGTGACTTCTCCTCTTTTGGCTATTACGAAGCAGGCGGTAGCTTACAATCAAATTTCTTATCAAACTCCTCGGGACTCATATACTCATCTGTCGGAAAGTATTCGCCCATCATAAAAAAGGTTGACAGACCCAAAGCGCGTGAATTGGCTTTGGGATGGGCTCGTGCTAGAGAGCAACGAGAACAAAAAATATCGTTGCTGCACCTTGAAAGGGCGGGCAGTGCCCGCCCTACAGCGACTACTAGAAGTTGTCCGGCAATACTGGTATTTGGTCTAGTGGGCCACCATCCTCTACGTCAAAATCGGGATCGAAGAAGGGTATCCCCTGCTCATCCATAAACTCAGCCTGGGCTTTGAGCCACTCGCTGAATTTCTGCTCCTTTGCGTAGGCAACAAGCCGCGCTTCGAGATATTCCGCGATATCTGGATACAGCAAGGCAACATTATTCTGCTCTTCCTTGTCCTGAGAGAGATCGAATAGCTCGGTCTTACCCGGAAGAGTTGCGTATTTGATCAGCTTCCACCTGTGCCCATTGTCTTTGCGGATGATAGCCCCGCGATAGGTCTCGACGTTAATCAAAATCTCCTCATGGGGTGAGGGAGCCCCTTCAGCAAGGGTCGCCCATGCGTCTTTCCCGTCGAAAGGATGAAGGAGACCGCCCTTACCCCCGGCAAGAGCCAGTAGGGTAGGCATGATATCTACATGGTGTAGAGGTTCGTCCACTACTGCTGGCTGGAGTTGGGCTGGCCAGTTCACGATTGCCGGTAAACGCACTCCGCCCTCGGAAAGGCTCGTCTTACCACCCCGGAAAGGCTCGTTAGAGACTGGCGAGTCGTCTGGAACTGTAGCATCCGGTCCGTATAAAAATTTGGGCCTTACTCCGCTGCCACCGTTGTCGGTAGAGAAGAAGATCAGCGTGTTCTCGCGCATACCTTCCTCTTCGAGAGCATCGAGCATACGACCGACCTGATCGTCGAGACTAGTTATCATCGCTGCGTAGGTGCGCTTCTCCTTATTCTCACGACCCGGAAACAGATCCTTATAAGCTTTGCGATCTTTTCGAGGGGCTTGCAATGGAGTGTGGGGGGCCAGGGAAGCGAAATAGAGGAAAAACGGATTCGACTGGTCGTGTTGATGGATTAGCTTTACGGCTTCGTCCCCAATCAACTCGGTGTAGTAGCCGTCTTCGGGTGGTACAATTTCTAACCTTTTACCGTTGCGCTGCCAGTCGATTTCCAAACCACTTTTATCCTCCTTGGTATCATAATCTACCTCACCCATGACGTTGCCATAGAAGTAGTCAAAGCCGCGATTCTGCGGCCAATAATCCTTATAAGCGTGGCCGAGGTGCCATTTGCCGACCATTGCCGTTTCGTAACCCGCTTTTTTAAGCGCGTCAGCCAGAGTCACCTCATCCGTGGGCAAACCGTAGGTATGTGCGGGGAAGATAGTGTTAGTCTGCAAGCCGTGGCGCATGGGGTAACGCCCTGTCAACAGGGCTGCTCGTGCTGGAGTGCATACGGGCAAACCGTAGTATGATTCCAAGCGCACGCCTGTATTCGCAAGCTTGTCAATATTCGGTGTCCGGATCTCGCTACCGCGATAGCCTAGATCGGCATTACCCAGGTCATCTGCCAAAATCACAATAATGTTAGGCTTAAGCACCGGGGGGGCGGCAAGAGCAGTCGGGAACCCTGACAGAATTCCCGAAAGAAATAGTAGAAGGGAGGTCGCGATCGCGACTCCCGTTTTTATAACTCGTTTCACGAACCCAAAAACTCCTGAATTTAGAGGATATTTTGTTTGTTGCTGGTCTTTTTCTTACAGCAAGACCTCTTCGTATTAATGCCCTTAGGACTCACGGAAGGAGGTCTATTTTTTTTGGGTGTGGCTCTTTTGGAAAGACGTTTGGTCAGGTTTAGAGAGGTATCGGAAGAGTAGGAGGAGCAGTAATAGAGCAACGAGCTTGAATTAGTCGTTTCATCAAAGGAAGGCCATCTTTGTACAAAGA
>NZ_JAAHIE010000225.1:0-11116 GCF_010671945.1 Moorena sp. SIO4E2 | reverse complement strand
TTCAGATCAGGTTTCAATGTTTGCACCAGCAAGTTAACCTGGTTCATGAGGGTTTCGTTGAAAGTTGTTGTTTTTTCCATGAAACCCTTTTCCTGTCTATCTTTTCAACTTTTTGTCCTGTACTTAGCAAATTCTTTACCCAGACGGCCTTTCCTCAAGGGGGTGATGAAGAAGGTGACCGCTTTGGTAGCAGTTTAGCTGCGGGAGATTTCGACGGGGATGGCTATGATGACCTGGCTATCGGTGCTCCTTATGAAGATTTGACCAATGGGAACGTAACCGATGGAGGTAAAGTTAATACCCTCTATGGTTCTGTAACAGGCTTGACTACCACTGGTAGCCAACTCTGGACTCAAGACGATCTCATTGGCAGCAACCCTGAAAGATTTGACCGCTTCGGAACTACCTTAGCTGTGGGCGACTTTAACAAGGACGGTTACGATGACTTAGCCGTGGGAAGTCCCTATGAAAATATCAATTCAATCACTGATGCTGGGGCTGTAAACATTATCTACGGTTCCGTCTTTGGTTTGACTACTACTGGCAACCAGTTCTGGACCCAAGATAGTTCTGGCGTTAACGATATAGCTGAGAGGTACGATAACTTTGGATCTAGCTTGGCGGTGCAGGACTTCAATGGGGACGGCTACGATGACTTAGCCATAGGAGTTCCTGGTGAAGACCTCGGAAGTATTATCAATTCTGGTGCTACTCAAATCCTCTATGGCTCAGCAATCGGTCTAGTTGTGTAGAGCAGCTTGTTTATAGCAGTATTTAGCTAGGGAACAGCGGATCACCGGAACAGGGAACAGGGAATCCTGTGTACCTGATTAGACTAAAAAAAGCTATACTCCCGATTCCCGACTCCCGTTCCCCTCCTGGGAGGGGTTAGGGGTGGGTTCCGATTCCCGATTCCCGATTCCCGATTCCCCATTCAACAGTTCTGGTAAAACCCCATCACACAATTTGCGATCGCTTTCACTCAAGGTCGGATTATGGTTCAAATAGTCCCTGATCCAATAGCACCCCTTCACCAATAAATCCTTTAAATCAGAGCTTAAATCAGAGGTAGTGGTATGACTCCCCCTGGTAACTATCCCCTGTCCAGGTTTTACACCTAGGACTGTACTGTCATTAATCGGTCCGCCAACGGTTTTGATTTCTGTACCATCGATATTCCAGATTTTAGCAGTACCATCTTCACTGACCGATACCAAAGTTTCACCATCAGCCAGGAAACAGGCATTGCACACAGGAGCAAGATGTCCTTTTAGGGTTTTGAATTCCTTACCATCACGAGTCCAAAGCTTTACCGTCCTATCAGCACTAACTGAAGCAATAATTTGACTGTCAGGACTAAAAACAACACCTCTAACTCCTGCTTGATGTCCTTGTAAGGTAGTGATCAGTTTACCATCCAAACTCCATAGTTTCACCGTTTTATCAGCACTAGCGGAAGCCATAATTTCACCATCCCCACTGAATCTCAAACAGACTATTTTTAGACTATGGGCTGGAATCGTATCGATTAAGCTACCATCAAGATGCCAACGTTTAATGGTTTTATCTTCTCCAGCGGAAGCCAGCATTTGACCATCCTGACTGAATCTAATGGTATAGATTTTAGCAATATGACCGTTAAGAGTATTTAAGAGTACTCCCTTATCCTGTCCATACTTATCATCAATCCCCCACAGCTTGATAATTCTGTCATTACCCGCAGAGGCCAGGATTTTACCATCAGGACTAAAACTTAGACTCCTGATACTCAGACCATGGGCTGGAAAGGTTTGCAGTAAGGCTCCATTAAGATGCCAAATTTTAATGATACCATCCACACTAGCAGTGGCTAATAGTTTTGCTTTAGGACTAAAACTGACACTCCTGACACTAGCTTGATGTCCTGAAAATGTTCTGAGTAATGTGCCTTCTAAATTCCATAGTTTCACTGTTTTATCTTCACTAGCTGAAGCATACTGCTGACCGGTAGAATTAAAACAAAAGCCGATAAGTTTACCAGTATGGCTTTGCTGAGTATTCAGTCCAATGCCCTTAAGACTCCAAAGTCTGATAGTTTTATCTACACTAGCAGAAGCCAGTAGCCGTCCATCGGGGCTGAAACTTACCCCACACACAGACCCTTTGTGTCCTCGTAAGGTCTTGAGCTTAATGCCATCAAGGTTATACAGTCGAATTCGATTATCTTTACTTGCTAGTGCTAATAGTTGACCATCGGGACTAAATCTAACCCGATAGACTGGCAAGCCATAATTATCGATGGAGTTGAGTTCTTTGCCATCTATATTCCAGAGTTTAGCGGTACCGTCCCAACTCCCGGAAGCCAGCATCTGACCATCTGGACTAAAGCAGACACTCAAGACACCCCTAGCATGACGATTGAAAATTTTGGGCCAACTACTGTGTAAATTCCAGAGCTTGATAGTGCCATCTTCACTAGCGATCGCAAGGGATTTACCATCAGGACTAAAACTAATCCCAAAGTTAGCAGGACCAAACCTGGTCAGGGTTTTAATCCGAGTACCATTAGGATGCCAGAGCTGGATCGTGCCATCCTTACTAGCAGCAGCAATGGTTTGACCATCGGGACTAAAACTAATGTTGAAAACTTGGTTTTTATGACCTCTGAGAGTTTTCAGTAACCTACCATCCCGTTGCCAGAGTTTGATGGTGCTATCAGCACTAGCAGAGGCAAACATCTCACCATTGGGACTAAAGTTAATGCTAAACACTTGCTCCTTGTGGCCCCGACAGCTTGTCAAAGCTTTCCCATCAATTCCCCAAATCCTGATCGTGCCATCTTCACTAGCAGAGGTAATTAGTTTACCATCAGGACTTAAACAAACACCAAATACTCCCGCATTATGTCCTTCCAAACGATTGCACTCTTGCAAGTTATTGATAATTTCCTGAAGCTGATTGACTTGTTGCTGTTTGATATCAGGAGTAACCTCTGTGGTGAGTAATCGTTTACCAGCTTTTACACTAGCGACCAATGCTCCTAACTGGTCGTGGGAAGATAGTAGAGCTTGAGATAGAGAATTAAGGGCTTTAATTTCTGCAATTTCTGCTCGTCTTCGTTCCTCTTGTTCTTGATGGAGTGCTTGCTTTAGTTCTTCTTTGGTGAGTTTTAACTCCGCTAGGATTTGAGGCTCTTGTCCTTGGCGAATAAATGATACTAAATAATCATGAACTAACTGATAACGATCAGCGGGGTATTCTGGCACTTCAAAGACTAACCCAGAACCCACTAGCACTTCTAATCCTAAATCTAGTTGCTCCTCTTCTAAGTCCAAATCTTCCGCTAATTCAGCCTTAGTCTTTAGGGGCCGCATCCCGTTTTCATCGGTAAGCAAATACAAAACAAGTTTAGTGATTCGTTCGTTCTCTTCACCACAGTCTTTAATAGCTGTTTCTAGGTATCGTTCAACCAGTTTTTCCTTAGGACCTTTGGCTATATAATCTGCTAAGGTGGTAATTTTTTCCGCTTGGAGCTGAGCTCCTACCACTTGCAATTCAATGGGGAGCACCTCATTGGTATCTCCTGCTAAATCCTTAACTAAGGCATCCGTTAGCTTTGGCTCTAGAGAAAATGCCGTGTGTTCAGTTAAGCTTTGAATAACTGATTGAGCTTGCTTTGGGGAAAAGTTACCGAGATAGTAAAGAATTGTTTTATCTAAAATATTGTTGTTGATGACATCTAAGTTAATTAGACGGTTACACTCTAACAAATAATGAATGTCATCTTCTCGAAGGGATAAAATAATTTTAACATAGGGAATATTCAAACAATTCTTCAGGAAGTCATAGAAAACCAGTCGTTGTTTTATGTCTTTGGCAGCAAAGAAAAATTCTTCAAATTGGTCAAAGACTAAAACCACTAGGATATTTTCTTCTGTTATTTTCCAGAATGTCTTGAGAATTGCGCTTGTTGTTTCGAGAGTATTAGCCTGATAGTTAATCAGGTGTTTTTCGGCCAGAGACTTGGCTAAGGCTTTCCCAAATTCCGGAATCCAATCGGTATAAACTTGCTGGAAAACCGTTAAAACCTCACGGGAGCCAATGGTTTTTTGTTTCAAAGTGGGAATTAACCCAGCTTGGACAAGGGAACTTTTACCTACTCCTGATTGACCATAAATTACCGTTAGTTTATGGTCACTACGGCCCATACGTTGCATTAAGCGATTAACATCCCCTTGTCTACCAGAGGCAGCAATGGCTGGGGTGACAGAATTGTGCGGTTCTAGATCAGGTAATGCTGGGTTAGTTACCTGTTGTTTAGGCTGCAATCGACCAGCACCAATAAAGGCTCGAAAATTGTACTGCTGCTCAATCGAGCGTCGTTCTTGTTTAACCCGAAAAGCAGTCAAATAGTTACCTTGTTGGCAGTAGCACTGGCGCAGTTCTTCTAAAATCCGAATGTAAAGCTCTGGATCATACTGGGGTTTGGTTCTGGCTTTGGCCGTTTCCAGAGTTGTCAGACTGTCTTGGATTTTAGCTTGCTGCTGTTGCTGTTGCGATCGCTCAGCCCCACCAAGCGATCGCGCGGCCCCACGATGCGATCGCGCTAGAGACAATAAATACCAACCTTGGTGAAATGAGCGCTCCCAATCACAATCGGTATCGAGTGAGCATGAGGTTGGTGTACAGAATTCAGACAATGCCTCTTCTAAGATTGACAGAGCCTGTTGGGCTAACTGTTGCGCGTTAGTCCAATCAGATTTCCATAAAGCAACTTCTGCTAAAAAGCCATAGGCTCGCGCTAGTCTAAAGGGATTACCATAGGTTTGATGGAGAGTCAAGGCTGTGTTAGCAACCGCCTCCAACTCATCCCACTGTCCCAGTCGTTGCAGTACTTCTGCCCAAGGATTAATAAACTTGGCAACTAAGTCTGGTCGCTGAGCCTGTTCAAAGACCTTAATACATTGCTGATAATACTCTGCGGCATGACCACAAGCCACTTTATGTTCAGCCCGATGTCTCTCACCATAGGTACGCCACCATAATCCTAAATAATACAGTAAGCATCCAATCCGCTCTGATGAGGAGGTGAATGTTTGGGGTTTTCCCTCGGTTGCCCTGGCCTCTGGCTCAATCTGCTGCCAAAGGGCTAAACTACGCTGATAATGTTCCAGAGACTCTTGTGATGACCCATCACCGGCACGACCCAAGACAAATTCTAAACTGGCTTCTAACGGTGGGTCTAATCTGACTTTACGATGGTTTAGCTCATTCTGGGCTGACTTTAACTCGGTGCGGCGAGTCGAACCAATGCCCAAATTCAAGTCATCATTGTCTAGAAATCTACCAGCACCAGAGTTTAATACTTTGCCATAGACCTGATTGACGGTTTGCTCGATAAAATCAATTAACTCATCCGTTGCCATCTCAAAGCCAATGGGAGTAGCAGCCCAACTGGTGAAATCTGGTGCTACTCGTCTGAGCTTGTGTTGGACCTGATCGGTTACCCATAACACCAGGGGGAAGGGGAACGTTTTGCGAAATTCATCCCGTGCATTATTGGTAGAAACCAATAGCCGATCAATATCCTTGACTAATTCCAAATTGTGAACAATCACGGCATTGGGTAGTTCTGAAGTCAGTTCCGCTTGAACATTGCTATAGAGGTTAAGAGCCGATGAGGCCAAAGCCCTGGAGTGAAACTTAATCTGGTAGTGTTCTGTCAGTTGTTGTGTTAATCGCTGCCGCAATGATTGATAATTACAACGGGCTAAAATCAGAGAAAATTGTCCCTGAGAAAATGCGATCGCCCGTGCTAGCATTCTTAATGATTCATTGTTATTGTCATTGAAATCTTTGGGTTGGACGGTCATATTCATTCCAACTGTTGTGCTTCTGCCAAAATCGGATTTACGCCCTGACCATCCCCTCTGCTGATCTTGGTCGCCATGGAGCGCGTTCATGGGGGGGTTTCTACCATCAGTGACTACTGCTAACCCTTAGGGTTCCCTCCCTTGGGCAACGGTTGTGCTTTCCAAGGGTAGCGCGTTCGCGTAGCGTGGCCGAAAGGCCATTGTTTTATGACAAGGGTTTGATAGGGATCTTCATCTTTTACTCGCCTTTGCTGCAACACCTGAAACAGTCATTCCCATTCATCATCGGTAACCGCTGGCACCAGAATCTTCCGTTCCTTTCTGATTACCTTTTCCAAACAACTCCCTCTTGGAAGTGGATATATTATACCACGTTTTTTTGGTTGAAGGTTGAAGGTTGGTTGATTGAAGGTTGGTTGATTGAAGGTTGGTTGGTTGAAGGTTGGTTGATTGAAGGTTGGTTGGTTGAAGGTTGGTTGGTTGAAGGTGGTTTGGTTGAAGGTTGAAGAGGGTTTGCTGGTTTGGTTCTGGGTCGGATTACCATATATAGCAGAAGTCAGAAGTCAGAAGTCATTTGTCAGAAGTCAAACTCTTGCGCTTCTTGATGCAGTCGCTCATGGGGGAAACCCCCAAGACCGCGCTGCATCGCTTACAAAGGGTGTGAGACTTTTGTCATGTCCTAACTGCCCTGGCGACTGCTATAGCACTACCCATTCAGATGTTTGACATTCCTAAACTCCGAAACTTAGTCATAGCTTACTTGCGGACTTGCGGACTTGCGGACTTGCGGACTTGCGCGTAGCGCTATATCAGATCATAGCCGTTGCCATGGGATCTGATATGGTAGGCAAGGTTAGAAGAATATAAGTTGTCACCGCAATAGTTTAGGAGTAAAACGATGGCACTAGTTAACTCGACAATGTTGTCCTTAGGTACCAAAGCACCAGAGTTTCAGTTACCGGATGCGGTTTCTGGGGAGACGATTTCCTTAGACACCTTTGCCGGTAAGCAGGGGTTACTGGTCATGTTTATCTGCCGCCATTGTCCTTTTGTTAAACATGTACAGGGAGAATTGGCTAAGCTAGGGAAAGACTATGCCGATGCTAATATCGGTATGGTGGCGATTAGCGCTAATGATGCCGATAATTACCCGGATGATGCTCCCGATAAACTTAAGGAAATGGCTCAGGAGCTGGGATTCACTTTTCCCTTCTGTCATGATCAAAGTCAGGAAACCGCTCAGACCTATACAGCTGCTTGTACCCCAGATTTTTTTGTATTCGATGCTAACCAAGAGCTAGTTTACCGAGGTCAATTGGATGATAGTCGTCCTAGTAATGGGATACCAGTTACCGGTAAGGATTTACGAGCAGCTATTGATGCGGTGCTAGGGTCGCAACCAGTGAATTCTGAGCAAAAGCCTAGTATTGGTTGCAATATTAAGTGGAAACCGGGGAATGAACCGGCTTATTTTGGTGTTTGAGATGTTTCTGAATTGAGAATGAAGAATGAAGAATGAAGAATGAAGAATGTAGAATGTAGAATGTAGAATTAATAATTTATAAGAATGTAGAATGTAGAATGTAGAATGCAGAATTCAGGGTGTTGCTGAATCAAGGAATGAATAGAAGTAGAGTGGGCATCCTGCCCGCCCGAAAATATATTGAAACTGGCAAGATGCCAGTTCCACGCCTGAGGCCCATTCCACAGGTGCGACCCAAGGCCGCGAGGGATTGCTCGCGGCCTCGGAGGCGCGCACCTACTCTTAAAATCATTCCATTATTAAGCAACGCCGAATGCCGAATTCTAAATTCTAAATTCTAAATTCTAAATTCTAAATTCTAAATTCTAAATTCTAAATTCTAAATTCTAAATTCTAAATTCTAAATTCTACATTCTACCTATAGCATTTTCATTTGAGAGAACCAATATGTCCCTCAGCGAACTTTTACCCACGGTTAGTAAACTATCTCATCAAGATAAACTTCGACTCATCCACTTTCTTCTCCTTGCAGTTGCTAAAGAAGAAGGATGTAGCCTAGAATCTGTTGAAGATAGTGATTCTGAAAACGTGCTTCTGAATCAGTTGGCATCAACTGAAGCTGTGTTCTGGTCTCCTCAGGCAGATCGCGAGGCAGTTCAAGCCTTGTCAGATCTTCTGGTAGCAGCACAGGAAGCAGCCAATGGTTGATGGTCAAGGTTTTTAATTTACAGAGCGAACCGATAGCCTTGGGCGATCGAGCATCATGCCATATTTACCCTTGATTCTCAGTTTGGGGAACCGTTCTCTAGAAGTGATGGCATTGTTGGATACCGGTGCAAGTGTCAATGTTCTGCCTTACGAGATTGGCGTACAGCTAGGGGCAGTCTGGGAGAACCAAACCATCTCCATTCCCTTGAGTGGGAACTTGGCTCAAAGTCAGGCACGAGGATTGGTTATTTCGGGTACAGTTGCTTCGTTTTCGCCTGTTTTGCTGGCATTTGCTTGGACTCAATCCAAAGACGTGCCTGTAATTCTCGGACACATGAACTTTTTCGCGGAATTCAACGTGTGTTTTTATCGGCACCAGTTAGCTTTTGAGGTTTACCCAAGATAAAAACCAATTAATAGTATGACAAAATATAGCATTTTTATTTGAGATGTAAACATAGGATTGATAGAAAAAGCGATACAGCGATGCATCGCTACTCTCGACTCCCATTAACCCCAAGGGCGGGTTACCTCACCGAATTGAGAACTGCTAAAAGATTAGATATTATATTCCTCTGCCCATTTCTTTAGCTCCTCCAGAAATCTGAGGGCTGTTCGACCAAAATCTGTGATTTCATAGGCCACAGCAATGGGCTTGGTACTGATGACGTTACGCTTGACTAAGCCCGTATCCTCCATTTCTCTTAGCCGCTGGGTCACCATTTTTTTGCTAGCTCCGCCGATCTGGCGCGCCAGATCGTTGAATCGCATCGGGCCATCCTTGAGATGCCAAAGAATCGATCCTTTCCATTTGCCACCCAAAATCCTCATTCCACGCTCGATTGGACAGGGGCTGAGACAGGGGTCAATGGCTTTCTTGATGCGATCGCTATCGCTATTGGTTTTGATGTCGATATCGCTATCTGTTTCCATGTCCATGACGGAACTCATTTTTTATACCTGGTTACTAAACGTATACTAGTTGACTATAGTAACTTTAATTTTTACCATGAAGCAATACATGAAGCAATAACTGTACACATTATCTGATGGGGGGAAGTAATAGTCATGAAAACTTTGCTTTTGATTTTGGGCAAAGAGACTAAGGAGTTCGCCAAAGGCCGCTACAATCAAGGTCTTTTCGAGATAGCGGTGGAAATATTGAAAGCTCAATACGAGCTACTCACCACTGTTGTGGAAGAAGACTACAACATTCCAGAGGAGATTGCGAAATTCAAGCAAGCTGATGGGGTAATCTTTCAGTACCCAGTGTATTGGTTCATGATGCCGTCAATCCTGAAGCGTTACATAGACGATGTTTACGCCTATGGTGAGTTTTTCGGGCACAGTGATGGCTCATACGGATCGGGTGGCCTGATGAATGGCAAGAAATTCATGCTGTCTACTACATGGAATGCGCCCGCCGATGTTTTTAATAATCCCAATAGTTTCTTTGAAGGACGCTCACTAGAAGAGGTGCTGCTGCCCATGCGTAAGAGTCATGAGTTTTGTGGCTTCGAGGAATTGCCCCATTTCGCTTGCTACAACGTGATCAAAAATCCACAATTTGACGCTGACCGAGACCGATACATCAGTCACCTAAAGATGGTGTTTCTTGACTCCGCCCATGATTTAGGTGTTGAAGTAGCAGAGCCTCTGTCTGCTCAGTGCTCTAAAGCTCATTAAAACTTATTCTTAGTCAATATCTCATCCAAAGAAAAATCATGACCAAACAAGCTGAAATTCATCTCTACACCGCATCGACTATGAACGGATGGAAGCCGCTGATCTTTCTTGAAGAAGCAGAAGTGGACTATGAGATGACCTATATTGACTTTTCCAAAAAAGAACAAAAGTCAGACTGGTACAAATCTCTTAACCCTAACGGGCGTATTCCGACCATCGTGGATCGTAGCAACGACAATTTTGTTGTTTTTGAGTCGGGTGCAATTCTTTGGTATCTAGCCGAGAAATATGGGAAGTTCCTTCCCGAGGGGGAAAAAGCCCGATCCCAAGCACTTCAGTGGCTGATGTTTCAGATGAGTGGCATTGGACCGATTATGGGTCAGGCGATGTACTTTCAGCGGATTGCTGAACCTCAAGGGCATCGTGATGAATTTGCCATCAAGCGCTATGGGACAGAATCACGCAGGCTGCTGGAAGTCTTGGATCAGCAGCTTGAGGGGAAAACTTACATCCTTGGCAATGACTTCACTATTGTAGATATAGCTACTTATCCTTGGGCACGAGCTTATTACTGGGCAAAAGTATCAGTGGATGGGCTGAACAACCTTCAAGCCTGGTTTGACCGTATTGATGCCCGAGCTGCAACTCAACGTGCACTAGAGCTCCCCAAACCTTTTCCTGCCTTTTTTGGAAAAGGGGATGTGGCTGCCGCAGAAGCTGCTAATTCTGCACGTTTTAAAAATGATGTTAAACCATAAGCCATGGATGATGGAAACAAAAATTAACACTCGGGGAAATAAAAATGTGATAACATCCTAGTCGTTGATCAGGCAAGATTGGGCAAAGCAAAATTTTTGTCCAAGGTGTTTGTTTGCCAAAAATGTTGGTAAACAATAAGCACATCCCTTGATTTGATCCCATAAAAGGCTATTTATATATTGTTGACTATTTAAAGTAAACTGTTAAATGTTAACTATGGATTGCCCCGGGATCTTAATTTCTTGGTTAGATAGAGAGAATTATAAAGGGATAAATTCTGTCAAAATTCCCCCGAATAGTTGGGGAAAATTCAGCTCCTATCCTGTTCTCATCTGCCCCCCTCAGTCTAAATCGAGCAATGTTACAGCCCTGCCGATTTTCGGGTGGTAAGGTCGGGAGCAACTGTTGACAGTTAACGGTTAACACTGAACAGTGAAAAAAACTATACACCTTACATCTTCTTTGATTAACACTGAAAAGTAAACCAAACTGTACAGGTCATTAGTTGTTCTGGGATAGCCGTTGTCCAAATGACAAAACTCTTTGTCTGAAAAACGAACATACTCATTGCCAGAAAAGAAATAGGTTTTTCCATCTTTTCCGGTAAAGGCTGCATGTATTTTAGTAA
>NZ_JAAHIE010000224.1:0-11140 GCF_010671945.1 Moorena sp. SIO4E2 | reverse complement strand
TTGAGTTCGAGTTGGTCATGAATGTTTTACCCTAACTTACCTGACTGATTTGCTGTAGTAATATTTGCTATATTAATAAACTGGTGCCGATGTAGCTCAGTGGTAGAGCATTCGATTCGTAATCGAATGGTCGGCGGTTCAAATCCGCTCATCGGCTTTGGGTAAGCATTCAGCTATCAGCTATCAGCTATCAGTTATCAGTTATCAGCTATCAGCTATCAGTTATCAGTCCAAGCGTCGAATCCTGTGCTACGTAGGCTACTGTTCGCGCAGCGTGCGCGTAGCGCAGTGCTTTTGAATAAAATAAGCTGACGGCTGACGGCTGATGGCTGACGGCTGACGGCTGACGGCTGACCGCTGACCGCTGTTCGCGTAGCGTGCGCATAGCGCATATGCTTACCCAGCTTTTATCCGAGTTTTCAGGATATTAAAGGTTAAATGGGTGCCACCTTTAGGTATGATCTTAAAAAAGTATGAAGTTAATCGTGTCGCAAGCTCAGATGGTTTTTGGTCTAGATTCCAAATTCTAGAACTTTCATCATTAGACCAATGTCTCACGTAGTGCTTCATTTTCCGTATTTCATATCTTCTTGGGAGAACTCAACATGGTAACCCTCAAAATCGTTGTTTATGTAGTCGTTAGCTTCTTTATTGGCTTATTTGTGTTTGGCTTCTTGTCAAACGACCCATCTCGTAACCCCAAGCGGAAGGATTTCGAGTAAATAGCGTTCGCAAAGCGGTTCCAAAGGAACATCGCATTATGCTGCTTTTGCTAACAACGGCGAGATAACCCTCGACCTTTTCTGATGCTGTGGGTCAATCAACGGCAAGGTTATATCCTGAAGCCACCCACACGCACTTTAATTTGTAGTACTTAAATTACTTTTCAAAAAAACCAAACCTAGTGATTAATATAGGTATTTATACATATCGCCATTGATAGGTTTGGGATTGACCTGCACCGAGGTTTAGCGTTCGCGAAGCGGTTCCAAAGGAACATCGCATTATCATGTTAGGTCTATCAAAGACCTCAACTACAGATAGCCACGGCTCCTGAAGACGGGATTATCCACACAAAACCACGCTCTTTCAAGAGTGTGGTTTTGTATTTGTGCTTAATTAATAGTATTATGGGCTGTCTTTGTCGATAACCGATTTGGAACTACAATCTTGGGGATTGAGTCAAGGATTGTTGGTCTGAATAGTAAAACACCAGCCAATTTAGTGAAAAATGCCCCAGCCAGTTCAGCCGCCGGTCGTACCCGCAATTATTCAAACCGTTAAACCTTCCCAGACCACTAGCGACCTAGATGAATTATCTCAAAGAATAACTGTTTCGGCACAGTACCAAACACAGCCAAACCCGGTACTGCTCAAACCCTACCCGACAGGAGAGCTCAAGATTGAGGCTTTACCAATATTAGGCACAGACAAAAGCGCTGCTAGCTTAGGTCTACCCATTTCCCGAGCAGTTGGCCAGACCTTGCCAAGGATAACAAACAGCCAAGACAATTGGCAACTAGGGCAAGGAAAACAGTGGCAACAATCTCTTCTAAAACCAGCAATCAAGCAACCACTCCATCCTGATTTAACCTCCTTACTCAAGAGTCCAACTCCAGAAGCACCATCAACTCTGGAACCGGAATTTTTGACTAGGGTTTCTCCTAGGTTTTCCTCCTCGGTTACTTCTGAGACAGGGGTTGCTGATTCTGGGTATGATTCGGCCCCCCTAGCCCCCCAGCGAGCAATCCCTCGCTGGGGGGAACAAAACCTTCCAAGTCCCCCAAAGTTGGGGGATTTAGGGGGCTTTCCCAAAACTAGGCGATCGCCCATTCATACTTCAATTCAGCAACACCAACCTAATAGCCAACCTCAAATTAAACCTGAGCTAACACCTGAGCCTGGGAATCAAGAAAGATTCTTCGCTGTTAACTCTTACCCCAAACCATGTTCTACTCTCGAAACCTTACCCAGGCCAGATGACCCCTTGAGCATCAGTCCAAATTGCCCTTTGCCAATTTCTAGGAGCAAGCGTATTATAGCTCAAGAGCGGGGTGGAGAGACTAGAGAGTTTGAGTTAATCATCCCTGAACAATCTAACCCACCTTCCCTAAACGAGACTGCACCACCATCAGACCAAGACTTGTCTCAACCCCAATCTGGTTCCGAGTTAGATTCCGAAGTTACTGCTCCCACAATTACCTTCGATACTAATGAGCCAGACATACTTGAACTGACTTCAGACCGTCAGGAGTATGACGACACCAGACAAGTGATTACAGCGGTGGGCAATGTTACCTTGCGGTTTCAGGATGCCTTACTAGAAGCTGACCGTTTGCAAGTAAACTTGCCTACTCGCATTGTGGTTGCGGATGGGAATGTGGCTCTCACCCGTGGTAACCAGGTGCTAGAGGGAGAGCGCTTTGAGTATTACTTTGTTCAAGATAGTGGTGTGATTTTGAAGGCTAGGGGAGAATTTGTCAGAGCAAATTCAGATTCTGGGCAAACCACCCCAACTCAACCGGTCAGCCGCAGAATTATTAATAGCCAGCCCTTAGCTGGAATTACTAATCCCGGAGCCTTTGCCATTGAGTTTGGTGCTAGGATTATTCCCAATTCTGAAACTGGGGCAACCACAACCGCTATCGAATCCCCCGACATCGAAGGGACTATCAATCGATTCCGCTATGAAGCAGACCGAGTTGAGTTTGACGGGTTAGAAGGAGTTGCTACTAATGTCAGAATTACCAACGACCCCTTTTCCCCACCAGAGTTGGAGTGGCGCACAAAGAATGCTCGATTTCGCCGGATTTCCCCAGAAGTAGACGAAGTAATTGCTAAGAATCCTCGACTTGTGTTTGATCAAGGGTTTTCCTTGCCCACATTTCGTGAACGGTTTGTGATTGACCGCCGTGAGCGGCAACCGAGTTTATTGGATTTTGGGTATGATGATGACGACCGGGGTGGTGTGTTTATTCAGCGTGGCTTCAAGGTGGTTGATAGTCCCTCGGTCAGGTTTAGTCTAACACCACAGTTTTATATTCAAAAAGCCATTCTTGGAGACAATGATGAAGATGAGAACAATGATCCAGAAGGTGGTGGCGTAATTGATCCGGCTAACTTTGGTTTGCTTGTTGACCTTGATGCTTCCTTAGGTCCACGCACTACACTAGTAGGTTCCGCAGAACTCACTAGTCTGGATCCTGATGATCTAGAAAACGAAACTCGGGGGAGTTTGCGCCTCCGGCAAACTATTGGCACCACTTACCCTCATCGCCTGACCTTGGAATCCAGCTACCGCGATCGCCTTTTCAATGGCTC
The DNA here is from genome assembly GCF_010671945.1 of Moorena sp. SIO4E2. NCBI lineage: Bacteria > Bacillati > Cyanobacteriota > Cyanophyceae > Coleofasciculales > Coleofasciculaceae > Moorena > Moorena sp. SIO4E2. Next base: position 7,819 of record NZ_JAAHIE010000224.1, on the reverse strand, counting down.
TTTGGGTTTCCAAACCGTTCAGAGTAGTATTGGGGGTATATTTGAATCACCAACAATTCCCATCGGGCAAACTGGCTTGACCATTCGATATCAAGCTGGGGTTCAGCGTATCAATGCTAAGACCGATCGAGCAGACTTGCTACCTCTGCCACCTCGGGATAACAATCGGATTAATTTGACCCGTTATCAAGGCAGTGCAACTCTAAACTGGACACAACCCCTTTGGCAAGGTGACATCTTGCCAGCAACTGCTGAAGAAGGTATGCGCTATACACCAGCACCAATCTTACCCAATGTTCAACTAAATTCATCCATTACAGGTGTGGCTAGTGCCTATAGTAACGGTGATTCTCAAGAGTTTCTCCGTGGGAGCGTTGGCTTAACTGGGCAATTCGGTCATTTTTCTAAACCCTTTCTCGACTATACCGGTTTTAATATCGGCTATAGTCAAGTCGCTTTAGGCAACACATCACCGTTTTTATTTGACCGAGTTGCAGATACTCGAATCCTTAATGCTGGTATTACCCAACAACTCTATGGTCCGTTTCGAGTGGGTTTCCAGACTTACCTAAATTTAGATACAAATGAAGAAATTAGTACTGATTTCTTTTTAGAGTATTCTCGTCGAAGTTACAATATTTTATTGCGCTATAATCCAGTTCAACAAAGGGGTTTAGTTGGTTTACGAATTAATGATTTTAACTGGACAGGTGCCACAGAACCCTTTGATACGTTTAGTAACAGCTGGGAGGATGATTAGGGAGTAGGGAGTAGGGAGTAGGGAGTAGGGAGTAGGGAGTAGGGAGTAGGAGTATGAAGTAGGAGTATGAAGTAGGGTGAAGCAAATCCCATGGCTCTGATAATTATCAGAAACGCTAGAATTATTTGTGTGGCAAAATAAACCCTACCCAAATTAAGCTCCTGGATAGGTTGGGCATCTCCAATGAAGACTCATAAGCATCGGTCAGTCTGTGGTAAATTCAAGCAGCGGTTAAATAATGCGGTTAAACGCTGGTTGAATTCCCCTAAAATTCGTCATAGCAGCACCACACAACCCATACATCTTACGGTTGGAAAGCCTTATGCTCCCTACAAACCTCCCTTAACTACTCAGCCACATAACCACAGCTACGGCGTAACTAATCATACCTGGCCCCCTGGTTATCGGCTCCAAAAGGGTAAGTACACCATCGAAACAAAACTAGGAGAAGGTGGACTGGGTATTACCTATTTAGCCCGAACTAAAACAGGCGATCGCATTGTTATCAAAACTATCGTTAATCATGTACTCCGCCAAGATAATTTATTAGAGTATTGGAAAATTTTCGCCAATGAAGCGGTAAAGTTAGCCCAATGTAGCTGTGGGAATCCTCATCTAGTCCGCTTATCTGAAGAAATCATCCGAGAAGGTGAACTTCCCTGCCTAATCATGGAATACATCGAGGGGGAAACCTTGTCGGATCTGGTGAAAGGGCAGGGTGTACTCTCAGAAGAGAAAGCCTTGCTTTATATCCAGCAAATTGGTAGCGCCCTCTGGGACATTCATCAGCAAGGGTTGCTCCATCGGGATGTTAAACCTGATAACATCATGGTGGGTCACGATGGTTCTGGTGCGGTGTTGATTGATTTGGGTATTGCTACTAGGTTTGTCCCTGGGGTTACCCAAACTCATCTCTGTGCCGTGACTCCAGGCTATGCTCCTCTGGAACAATATCAGTTCCGTTCGCAACAGGGTTCCTACACCGATGTTTATGCTTTAGCCGCTACCTTGTATTTTCTTTTAACTGGAAATGAACCAGTACCAGCTGACGAGCGGGTTGAGGGAGCTGTATTACTACCACCAAAGGATTTGAATCCCCAGATTAGCGGACACATAAATCGAGCCATTATCCATGGCATGAATTTGGTAGCTAGCAATCGCCCTCAGTCTATACCAGAATTTTTAACGTTACTGGGTATTAAATTACCAACCAATAATAGCAATTATAATAGCACAAATAGCAGCAATAATCACCCACAGACAACAGCTGAAGTTGGAGATTTTTATATAGAACGTCCTCAAGATGCTGAGTGTTATCAAAAGATTTTACAACCAGGCGCACTAATTCGGATTAAAGCACCCAAGCTGATGGGTAAAACCTTACTCAGTAATCGGATTCTTGATTATGCTAAGTCTAGGGGTTATGGCACGGTTTATTTGAATCTGAATCAGTTACCTTGCCATGATTTGGATATATTTTTACAGTCGTTTTGCGTGCGGGTTGCTGACAACTTGGGATTATCAGACCAGTTGGATAATTATTGGAGTAAACGGTTATATAGTAAGGTAAATTGTCAACGATATTTTGAGCAGTATCTATTAGCGTCGTTATCCAGTCCTGTAGTGTTGTGTTTGGATGAAGTCGAGCTCGTGTTTCCTCATCCAGAAGTAGCTGGAGAATTTCTAGGGTTGTTGCGCACGTGGCATGAGGATGGGAAAAATAATCAGCCTTGGACAAAACTGCGATTGATTGTAGTTTATTCTACCGAAGTTTATATTGAATTGGATATCAATCAGTCTCCTTTTAATGTGGGAGAAGCAGTAGAGTTATCGGACTTTTACTTAGATAAAGTTCAGAGTTTAGCTGGGCGTTATGGTTTAAATTTATCCATTGAATCAGGACAAAAATTAATGGGTATGGTAGGCGGACATCCTTATTTGTTGAAGCTGGCTTTCTCTACTCTTAGCAAACATCCCAACATGACTATGGATCATCTTTTAGAAACCGCCCCGACAGAATCAGGGATATATAGTCATCATTTGCGAGAACTTTTAAATAATCTCATTCTCCATCCCAATTTACTGGAAGCTTTCAAAAAGTTACTGACAACTACTAAAGCTGTGCGTCTGGAACCTAAGGATACCTATCTCTTAGAAAGTCTGGGATTAGTCAGAGTCATCGGTAATGATTGTATCCCTAGATATAATTTGTATCGTCAGTATTTTATTAACAGAATTTTATAGTTATGGAGCCGTCAGCCGTCAGCCGTCAGCCGTCAGCCGTCAGCCGTCAGCCGTTGGCTGAAAGCTGTTCGCGTAGCGTGCGCGTAGCGCTTAAGCTGATAGCTGATAGCTGATAGCTGATAGCTGATAGCTTCTTTATTCCCGATTCCCGATTCCCTACTCCCTTTCTGATCATGACCAACCAACCAACAATCTATCAAGTTGGCGGAAGTTTACCTCAAGATGCCACAACTTATGCTGTGCGAAAAGCTGATGACGAAATTTTTCAGGCTTTGATGGCTGGGGAATTTTGTTATGTGCTCAACTCGCGACAGATGGGGAAATCGAGTTTGCGGGTACAAACTATGAAGCGTCTCCAGGAAGCAGGAGTAGCTTGTGGTTGTATCGATTTTACCATGATTGGGAAAGAGAATATCCCCATAGAGATGTGGTATTCAAGCTTGATTGTGATGCTGGTGGATGAGTTTAAGCTATCAGATAAATTTGATGAAGAGGCTTGGTTTATAGAAACAGAGCACATCGCTCCCTTGTTAGGATTTGGCAAGTTTATTGAATCGGTATTGTTGGCAAATATTCCGGAAAGTATTGTTATCTTTCTAGATGAAATTGACAGTATTATTAAGGTAGCGTTTAAAGATGATTTCTTTGCTTTTATTCGCAGTTGCTATAACAAACGAGCAGAAAATACTGCCTACAATCGCCTGAGTTTTTGTTTACTGGGAGTAGCAACTCCAGCAGATTTGATTCAGGATAAACAGCGCACTCCGTTTAATATTGGTCGGGATATTGAACTGACTGGATTTACCTTTGAGGAGGCGAAAACACCACTGCTCCCTGGTTTGGTAGGGAAAGTGGATAATCCTCAACAGGTGTTAGCTGAGATATTGACCTGGACAAGGGGACAACCGTTTTTGACCCAGAAGTTGTGTAAGTTAATGGTGGAAAAGTCGGGATTGGGAACTACTCCTTCTGTTGAACAGGTCGCCCGTAGCCAGATTATTGACAATTGGGTATCTCAGGATAAGCCAGAGCACTTGAAGACCATACGCGATCGCATTCTCAGAAATGAGCAACGGGCGAGTAGGCTGTTGGGATTGTATCAGCAGGTATTAGATCAGGGTAGTCTTGCCGCTGATGGCAGTGAAGAACAGACGGAATTAAGGCTATCGGGGTTGGTGGTGGAGCGGGATGGGTATTTAAAGGTTAACAACCGGATTTATGGCAGTGTTTTTGATCGTGATTGGGTTAAACAAGAATTAGCCAGACTGCGTCCCTATTCTGAAGCCTTTACTGCTTGGGTTGAGTCTGGGTGTCAGGATGAAGCTCGTTTGTTGCGGGGGGTGGCTTTACAGAATGCTCAAGCTTGGGCGAAGGGTAAAAGTTTGAGCGATTTGGATTATCAGTTTTTGGCGGCTGGTCAGGAATTAGACCGCAGGGTATTGGCAGAAGAAAGTCGGATCTTAGCTAAGGCGAATGATACCTTAACTGAGGCTCAAAAGAAAGCAAAGCGAATCATCAGCATAGGTGCTATTCTCATGGGTTTGTCCTTAATTGTGGCTGTGGTAACTGGGATCAAAGCTAGAGAGAATTTTAAACAATCAAAGGAAGCTCAAACAGGTACTCAACTAGAACAACAAGCGCTTAGTATTTTACGGCGGTTACCAGGGGATAATGGTTACTATGGCAATCGAGAGCTTTTATACTCAGCTATGGAGACTGGGCAAGAACTATATAATATCGTGAAAGATGGTCGCCCTTTCGATAACTATCCTGCCATCAGTCCTCTGTATGCTTTACAGCAGAGTCTTAGTAAATTCAAAGAAAACAGACTATTTCGAGGACATCAAGGCCCGGTAGAAAGTGTAAGTTTTAGCCCCGATGGTCACATGCTGGCTACGGCATCAGACGGTAATATCAGACTTTGGGATTTACAGGGCAATCCATTAGCACTGTTTCAAGGACATCAAGACTGGGTAAGAAGTGTAAGTTTTAGCCCCGATGGTTACATGCTGGCTACGGCATCATATGACAATACTGCTAGACTCTGGGATTTACAAGGAAATCCATTAGCACTGTTTCAAGGACATCAATCCTCGGTAAATAGTGTAAGTTTTAGCCCCGACGGTAAAACCCTGGCTACGGCATCAGAGGACAAAACGGTCAAACTCTGGGATTTACAGGGCAATCCATTAGCTGTGTTTCAAGGACATCAATCCTCGGTAAATAGTGTAAGTTTTAGCCCCGACGGTAAAACCCTGGCTACGGCATCAGAGGACAAAACGGTCAAACTCTGGGATTTACAGGGCAATCCATTAGCTGTGTTTCAAGGACATCAAGACTGGGTAAGAAGTGTAAGTTTTAGCCCCGACGGTAAAACCCTGGCTACGGCATCAGAGGACAAAACGGTCAGACTCTGGGATTTACAAGGCAATCAATTAGCTCTGTTTCAAGGACATCAAAGCTTGGTAACTAGTGTAAGTTTCAGCCGAGATGGTAAAACCCTGGCTACAGCATCATGGGACACTCTCAGAGTCTGGGATTTACAGGGGAATCTATTAGCACTGTTGAAAGGACATCAAGACTGGGTATTAAGTGTAAGCTTTAGCCGAGATGGTAAAACCCTGGCTACAGCATCAGCAGACAAAACGGTCAGACTCTGGGATTTACAGAGCAATCAATTAGCTCTGTTTCAAGGACATCAAGGCTTGGTAACGAGTGTAAGGTTTAGCCGAGATGGTAAAACCCTGGCTACGGCATCATGGGACAAAACGGTCAGACTCTGGGATTTACAGGGCAATCCATTAGCTGTGTTGAGAGGACATCAATCCTCGGTAACGAGTGTAAGGTTTAGCCGAGATGGTAAAACCCTAGCTACGGCATCAGAGGACAAAACGGTCAGACTCTGGGATTTACAGGGCAATCCATTAGCTGTGTTGAGAGGACATCAATCCTCGGTAAGTAGTGTAAGTTTTAGCCGAGATGGTAAAACCCTGGCTACGGCATCATCGGACAATACTTTCAGAGTCTGGGATTTACAGGGAAAGCAATTAGCACTGTTTCAAGGACATCAAGGACATCAAGGTCCGCTAACTAATTTAGTAAGTTTTAGCCCCAATGGTAAAACCCTGGCTACAGTATCAGGAGACAACATGGTCAGAGTCTGGGATTTACAGGGAAAGCAATTAGCTCTGTTTCAAGGACATCAAGGTCCGCTAACTAATGTAGTAGTAAGTTTTAGCCCCGATGGTCAGATGCTGGCTACGGCATCATGGGACAAAACGGTCAGACTCTGGGATTTAGAAGGAAATCAATTAGCTCTGTTTCAAGGACATCAAGACCGGGTAAATAGTGTAAGTTTTAGCCCTAATGGTCAGATGCTGGCTACGGCATCAGTGGACAAAACGGTCAGACTCTGGGATTTACAGGGCAATCCATTAGCTTTGTTTAAAGGACATCAATCCTTGGTAAACAATAGTGTAAGCTTTAGCCCCGATGGTAAAACCCTGGCTACAGCATCAAAGGACAATACGGTCAGACTCTGGCCAGTGGAGGATTTAGGTCAGATGCTGGTTAGGGGCTGTAAGTTGCTTGAAGATTACTTTGTGGAGAATTTTGAAGCTTTAGAAAGCTTAACTACATGTCAAGATTCAGTGGACAAAGTAGCAGTAGCTCCCGGTCTTGTTAAGCAAGGTGAGAAGTTAGCAAAAGAAGGGGATGTCGAGGGTGCTATTGCTAAGTTTAAAGAAGCCCAAGAATGGAATTCTGACCTAGAATTCGACCCAGAGAAAAAAGCCAAACAACTAGCAGCACGCGCTAAACTTGAACAAGGTGATAAGTTAGCAGAAGAGGGGGATGTCGATGGTGCTATTGCTAAGTTTAAAAAAGCCCAAGAATGGAATTCTGACCTAGAATTCGACCCAGAGGAAAAGGCAAGAGCGATCGCTAAAGTTAAACAAGGTGAGCAGTTAGCTCGAAAGGGTCAATTAACCAAAGCCCTATCTCTCTACAAACAAGCACAAAAACTAGATCCAAACCTAGAAATTTCTGCTTATGATTGGAACTCAATCTGTTGGTTTGGTAGTCTCCATGGATATGCTGCTGAGGTGATTGATGCTTGTGAAAAAGCAGTAGCAAAAGATCCTGAAAATGGAGGTATTCTGGATAGTCGTGGTTTGGCTAGGGCCCTGACTGGAGATACCGCAGGAGCGATATCAGATTTTCAGGCATATGTAGACTGGAGCGATCATGATGAGTCGAAAGAACAACGGCAAAAATGGATAGATGAGCTTCGGGCTGGTAAGAATCCTTTTACGGAAGAGGTGTTGAAGAGTTTACGTTGGGAGTAAGGGTAGGGAAGGTAAGAGGCAATAGGCAAGAGGGAAAAAATCCTGTGTATCTTATAGTTATGAAAAACCCTGTAAGAGAAACAGGCAAGATGCCTGTTCCACAACATTTCTGACTCCCGATTCCCGATTCCCGATTCCCGATTCCCGATTCCCGATTCCCGATTCCCGACTCCCGATTCCCGACTCCCGATTCCCGACTCCCGAAAAGTTTGTTACAAAATTTTTCAAAATATGTTATAATATAAGATTATTTGTGCTATACTATAAAAGTGGGCGCTGAGACGCCCAGAGTCAAGAGCTAGCCCGGCGAAAGTGCAAAATCTACGGGCTAGCTCTGGCTCCCCAATCACAAGGAGATACTTTTATGATGACGTATTCAGAACGGCTTCATCCATGGGTGGTCATGCGACTGTTACCCAAGATGCAGCGGGTAGTTGTTGCTCGCTTCCGCAATCGGTCGGATGCAGAG
>NZ_JAAHIE010000223.1:0-11165 GCF_010671945.1 Moorena sp. SIO4E2 | reverse complement strand
AGCCACCGAAATCAGCTGATGATAAATTCATAATTAACTCTAATTAACTCTTTGTTGTCATCACTTTAATTTTTCCTTGCCTTCAATTAAATGTTCTCTCCCTTCCAAGTAAATTCCGGACAGTTTTTCAGAAAAACTTTTGCTGCTATATAAGGTCAGGATAAGGGCAGTGAAGCTAACAGCCTATGGGCTACGCCCACGCTACGCCAACAGCTCAGGGCGTTTTTATCTGGGTTGTAAACACCTTATGGCAGGAATTGGCTTGCATTTAAGAGGCAAAAGGCAAGATGGGAAAGAGATACAGAGTTTTATTGGACAAGAAAACAAGACCATACAAATTTACATCTCATTTGGAAATGCTATAACAGTCTTTAGCTTTGAGCTAGTGTTCTGGTAGCTGCAGTGGTAAATAAAAACAGCAAGTAGGAGCGCACGCCGTGCGCCCCTATCAGATAAGTGGGTTTGGTGACCAGTTTTGTGTCAGTCTTGACCCAGTGATACCGGAATACAACCGAAATACCACCACCATACCATTGAACGGTAACAGTATCAATCCGATCGACTGTCTCCAAACCTGTCCAACAGTTCCTGACGGGACAAGTTGGACAGGTTAAGCAGCACCTGAGTACGCTCTGTGATCGGCAACTGCATCAAAGGCTCAATGGTTCGGGATAATTCGAGATCAACAGTGCCAAATCGCCCTGCTAGTAGATTTTCCACCATCAGGCGCTGTCCCTCTAAATTTCCTTGTTCCTTGCCTTGTTCCCGGCCTTGCTCTAAGGTTTCTTCCCGCCAACGCAAATAAGCTGGTGATAAATTCATAATTAACTCCCTGTCGTCTTCAGTTAAATCTTCACTTTCTCCTATTTTGTCTATTTTGATGCGCCAGTTAGCCAGAATCTCTAAGATGTTACGTCGTTTTGGGTGTCGATCAGGCAGTGCCAGCAACTCATTAATGGCTTGCGCTTGAGTGCGATCGCGTCCCAAAATTCTTAACCACAGGGTTTCTTCGGTAACAGGTAGCTGGTTAATGGCCACCAGGGCTGTGTTGAACCACTCAGGCAAAAAGTAAACTCCTTTGACCCAATTACCGGAATTATCAAGTTTTGCACCAAACCCGTTCAACAGCTGGCCTGAACAGGAAGGGGACAAAATCCATAAACAGGGCAAATCGGTTTCACTGATCAGGTTTTTCTCTCGTCGTGCCTTCCGCTGTAGGTCACTGTAGAGGGCAAACAACTTCAACAGGCAATTGCGCACTGCCATGATTCCTGTAGCATTGCGGAACGGTTCCAATAAACAGGCGGTTGATGCCATCTGACCGAGCAATCCAATTTCCTGGGGTGCTGTGGATTCAGAAGCTGTTGGTAGAAACCAAATATCCACTTGACGCACTTCACTGGTTAGTTCTCGGCTGACTTCTACCTGACCGTGAGCTGTTAACAACTCCGTTAGATACTGTTTGGCAAATTGATCATGAGGCTGTCGGGTCATTAATCCTAACTCTTTGGGGTTGGTATTAGTAGCCTTTCACCGATCAACTGGCAAAAAACAGATCCATATGATCTTGACATTTTAGACTTTTACCCTATAACCCAAGCTAAGGGCGCAAGGGAAGCGCCCCTAAAACTTCTGAAATCGAACTGAGCTTGGAATACCACCGCAATCCCATTGAACGGTAACAGTATCAATCCGATCGACTGTCTCCAAACCTCTCCAAAAGTTCCTGACGAGACAGGTTAAGCAGCACCTGAGTACGGTCTGTGATCGGCAACTGCATCAAAGGCTCAATGGTTCGGGATAATTCGAGATCAACAGTGCCAAACCGCCCTGCTAGTAGATTCTCCACCATCAGGCGCTGTCCCTCTAAATTGCCTTGCTCTAAGGTTTCTTCCCGCCAACGCAAATAAGCTGGTGATAAATTCATAATTAACTCCCTGTCGTCTTCAGTTAAATCTTCACTTTCTCCTATTTTGTCTATTTTGATGCGCCAGTTAGCCAGAATCTCTAAGATGTTACGTCGTTTTGGGTGTCGATCAGGCAGTGCCAGCAACTCATTAATGGCTTGCGCTTGAGTGCGATCGCGTCCCAAAATTCTTAACCACAGGGTTTCTTCGGTAACAGGTAGCTGGTTAATGGCCACCAGGGCTGTGTTGAACCACTCAGGCAAAAAGTAAACTCCTTTGACCCAATTACCGGAATTATCAAGTTTTGCACCAAACCCGTTCAACAGCTGGCCTGAACAGGAAGGGGACAAAATCCATAAACAGGGCAAATCGGTTTCACTGATCAGGTTTTTCTCTCGTCGTGCCTTCCGCTGTAGGTCACTGTAGAGGGCAAACAACTTCAACAGGCAATTGCGCACTGCCATGATTCCTGTAGCATTGCGGAACGGTTCCAATAAACAGGCGGTTGATGCCATCTGACCGAGCAATCCAATTTCCTGGGGTGCTGTGGATTCAGAAGCTGTTGGTAGAAACCAAATATCCACTTGACGCACTTCACTGGTTAGTTCTCGGCTGACTTCTACCTGACCGTGAGCTGTTAACAACTCCGTTAGATACTGTTTGGCAAATTGATCATGAGGCTGTCGGGTCATTAATCCTAACTCTTTGGGGTTGGTGTTAGTAGCCTTTCACAGCTGGTCTGGCCAAAAACAGATCCATATGATCTTGACATTTGAGACCAAAACCCCTTTACCCAAGCTAGGGACTCTTGGCTTGCGCCCCTACAAACAAAATGATGTCTCAATCTGCCGTACAGCGGTAAGGGCAGAATAACTGACCCCAGCTGTTCCTTCTCCTGGATGAGTCGAGTCTCCTACTAACCACAGACTTTTGCAGGGTGTGCGAGTGGCAAAGCCAAAGGGCCCAAAGGTGGGTATCCGTTGCCCTATCCCTCCGACAATGCCTTGTTCTCTGGCAGTATAACGGGCAAAGGTGCGAGGGGTTGCTGCTTCTTGGTGAATGATGGTCTCTGGTGTTAAATCAAAGTATTGACTAAGACGTGCGATCGCATTTTCTGTATACTCTTCCTTTAACCGGTCATAGTCTTGCTTGGACCCCCGCCACCACATGGCAGCATCGGTAAAGGATGAGGCAGTAATCGTTGCTTTTCCCTCTGGTGCTCGTCCATCTCCTGGCTTACTAACCGAAATAAACAAGGAATTATTCTCGCCAATTGGTCCATCGTAGTCATAGAGAAACTGAAGATGGGGAGGACAACCATCAGGAATTGCACGTTTATCTACCCCAAGATAGATGACAAACGCACCGGATGGTGAAGGTAATTTATCGACTCGATATTTATAGCCTGCCATCGAGTAGCCTGCCATCGAGGTTCCATTGAAGCTCTGTAGATTATTACCTAATAATTTGACTAGGTTTTGCACCGTAACATTGGCAACTACCTCATCCGCTGGTTCTGTCCAAACTTCCCCTGTTTTCTGATTGCGAATCGAAACACCAGTAGCTTTACCAGCTGATGTTTCGATCTGTTCAACGGTGTGGCGCATTAGTAGCTTACCCCCCCATTTTTCCAGGGCTTCTACTAAGCGATCGCTTAACACCTGCATACTACCTTGGAGATGAAATAACCCTTGGGGTTCCTGGGAAACTCCTAAGGCTGTTGCTGCATACAACAGTGCTGTCTGATCAACATCGACTTGGGAATAAAGCTTCAGCTGCAAATCCAGAAAGGTTTTCAGACGCTTATTCCCATATAAGCCATATCCTCGCAACCCATCGGCTACGGTCATGAAGGTAAAAGGTAGGGTAATTAAGGTATCAGGACGCACTGCTGAGGTTAATTGCCACAAGTCCCATAAATTACGAGGTGGTAGCACTGGGTCACGGGATTGGAACTTCCAACTGGCATTGAATAAGGTTGCCATCAGTTGCCAGAAGGGTTCACTACCGGGAAACTGGCGTTCTCGTTCTCTTTTCCATTGCTCCGGGTTCCGCCAGATGTTAATTGGTTCGGTTTCACCGGGAAGAAATACCGCACAAGCAGGGTCACAGGGGGTAGCGGCTGGCAGGTCTACTTCCAGTTCATCAAAGATGCGTTTGTGAATGCCACCAGGTTCTAAGCCAGCTACCTGGGTCGCACCAACATCGAAGGTAAAGCCCCGACGTTTAAAGGTGGAGGCGCATCCTCCTGGTACTAGGGCTTGGTCTAGTATTACCACACGGTAGCCTCGGCGAGCAAGGAGTGCTCCAGCGGTTAGTCCACCAATTCCTGCACCGATTACTACTACTTTTTTCTGGTCTTTTTTCTGCGGGAATTCTTTATTGGTGTATTCTACCTTACCTTTACCGCCCTGAGTGCTTACCATGGTGGTTTATTTGCATTTCTTAATGTTTCTTATCATAATTCTACCTTGAGCCATGGCGTTTGGGAGTGGGGAATCGGGAGATGGGGAGATGGGGAGTTGGGGAGATAAGGAGATGGGGAGATAGGAAGTGTGGTGTTATCGTGGCTAATCCTGATTCGCGATTCGCGATTCGCGATTCGCGATTCCCGATTCCCGATATCAAAAACGCGATATCAAACGGAAAGATTACTATGAATAAATAGTGGTCAATCAGTGATTAATTTAATGACTTCCAGTTTGCTCAATACTCCCTGCCTCAATGCTCCCACTGTTGAAAAGCTACCGAATGGGTTAACCATTGTGGCGGAGCAGATGCCTGTTGAAGCTGTGAATCTGAATGTTTGGATTAATGTCGGTTCCGCAATGGAATCGGATCAGATTAATGGTATGGCTCATTTTCTGGAGCATATGGTGTTTAAGGGCACACCAAAATTGCAAAGTGGTGAGTTTGAGCGGCTGATTGAGCAACGGGGTGCCGTAACTAATGCGGCTACAAGTCAGGATTACACTCACTATTACATCACTACAGCTCCTAAAGATTTTGCCGAGCTTGCACCATTACAGCTAGAGGTGGTACTCAATCCTAGTATTCCTGACCATGGCTTTGAAAAGGAGCGAATGGTAGTTTTGGAAGAAATTCGCCGTTCCCAGGATAATCCCCGCCGCCGCACCCATAGATGGGCAATGGAGACTACTTTTGACCAGTTACCCTATCGACGTCCTGTGCTCGGACCTGCCTCGGTGATTGAACAACTCCAGCCTCAGCAGATGCGTGACTTTCATGGTAGGTGGTATCAACCAGGGTCTATGACTGCGGCAGTGGTGGGGAATTTGCCAGTTACGGAATTAATTGAAATTGTCAGCAATGGATTTAGTCAAGCACAGCCAAGGACGATAGAAGATAGAACAAACCTTACCCCAGAACCAGCTTTCGAGAACATTGTCCGTCGGGAGTATGTGGATGAGTCTTTACAACAAGCGCGGCTGGTGATGGTGTGGCGGGTGCCTGGTATACCTGAGTTGAAGGAAACCTATGCTTTGGATGTGCTAGCAGGAATTTTAGGACGAGGTCGTATGTCCAGGCTGTTTAGGGATTTGCGAGAAGAACGGCAACTGGTTACTCAAATTGGGGTTAGTAATATCACTCAGCGGCTGCAAGGGGTGTTTTATATTTCTGCTAAACTGCCAGCTGAGAATTTGGCAGAGGTGGAGAATGCGATCGCAAACCATATCCATCGCTGTCAGACAGAATTGGTATCAGACTCAGAGATTGCTCGGATTCGTACCAAAGTGGCCAATCAGTTTATCTTTAGTAATGAAAAACCAAGTGCTCGCAGCAATTTATATGGTTACTATTACTCCCAAGTCGGGGATTTAGAACCAGCACTGAATTACCCTAGTCATATTAAATCAGTTAGTGCTGTTGATATCCAAAAGGCTGCACAGCAGTATCTGTCTCCCCATGCTTATGGTATTGTGATCGCAAAGGGAACAGGGAACAGGGAGTAGGGAATAGACTAAGATGTGGAAAGAAATTGCTGACCAGATAAGCCAAGTCACTCGTGAAACCTTTGAGATTAACCAGCGCCAATCTGTTGGTGGTGGCTGTATTAATCAGGGTTATGCTCTGGTCGGTAAGACTAATAAGTATTTTGTTAAACTCAATTCTGCCTCTGCTGTCTATATGTTTGAGGCCGAAGCCCTCGGTCTAAAGCAGATGGTGGCAACTCAGACTATCCGAATCCCCAAACCAATTTGCTATGGTACTGCCGTGGATTGTTCTTATATTGTTTTGGAGTGGCTAGACCTTGGTGGCGGTAACAGTACCGAGTCTTGGGTAAAAATGGGACATCAGTTAGCAGCCATGCATCAGGCTGCTACTCCCCAAGCTTCAACCGAGATGGGTAAGTTTGGTTGGAATCAAAATAATACTATTGGTTCGACACCACAAGTTAATCAATGGATGTCGGATTGGGTAGAGTTTTTTGTAGAGTATCGCCTGGGTTATCAGTTTCAGCTAGCACGGCGTCGCAGTGGTCATTTCCCGAAACAAGACCAATTACTGGCAATAGTTCCTAAATTACTGGATCATCAGCCTCAACCTTCCTTAGTACACGGTGATTTATGGGGTGGTAATGCGGCTATTACCATGTCGGGAGAACCAGTAATTTTTGACCCTGCTACTTATGTAGGCGATCGCGAAGTTGATATTGCGATGACCGAATTGTTTGGTGGTTTCCCAGCAGCATTTTATCGAGGCTATAACGAGGTGTGGCCTTTAGAGCAAGGTTACAAACGGCGGAAAAACCTCTATAACCTTTACCACATCCTCAATCACTTTAATCTCTTTGGTAGTGGTTATGAATCCCAAGCTAACCGGATGATTGATCAGATTTTGAGGGATTAATTCTAATTAATTTGGCTCTCAATAATCTCCTCAATCATTGCTTCTAATTCACCCATAGGAAGATTGAGGTCATCGAGTGTTACCTGAAATTGGACATAACGTTCATCTAGATCGAATGTTTCTTCTAGAAAACCCCCAAATCCACGGGCTCGTTTATCTATTTCTAAGAAAACTTCTAAGTCTTCTGAGTAGAGAGAAAAAATGATTTCCAATTCATCCAAGCTACCCTGATACTTACCCATGGGACGAAACTCGAACTCTTGGACGAATGGATATCTACCCCCGAAGTGAGTATTATACTGACAATCGACTTCATGAAGTTGAAATCCTAGGTTTTCTAATGCATCAAACACCGCTTGCATTAACGGGTGTGGATGTACCTCAATGTAATCGGTGTCTTTCGGGTCAACGGCAATGGGAATATCTAAGCCAGTACGTAAATATACTGGTTGGCTGGTTAATGTCAGTGGTGTTTCCTCAGGGAGGGGAAACGAAAATGGAATAACTATTTCCTCTTTTGCCTCCAAGTTGAAGCGTTCCGAGAGGCGATATTGCATTAATATGCATTCCTCTGTGATTGAGGTATCTTCTTCTTCCCGCAAGTATTCGGTAACTAGATAAATATAAATATCATCAATCTTCTGGGAAACATCTCCCCCAGTAATATAAACTTCCCCTTCTACCATTTCCCCAGGAGCTAGGGAATCAAAGTACAAACGTGTATCTACCTTTGCTGCTCCAATGCCAACCTGAGCTAATAGCTTTTTGAACATAAACCTAGTTTTTTAACTAACTTTGCTACTAGCTTAATCTATGATTCTGGAGTTTTAGGGAGTCGGGAATCGGGAGTCGGGAATCGGGAGTCGGGATAATAAAATTTAATGTACCTGATCAGTATAATCAACTATATAAATGAAACACTTAGGTCGTGGGATTGCCCTACGGCCACGCTACGCGATTGATCTACGGTCACGCTACGCGAACACAAATTGAGATTATTTGGGCTTGAGGCAGATTAATTGGGGTTGGGGACAAATACAGTCAATCCCTTGGGAATACATTCAACTTTGATAGGAGTTGTTCCAATGACTTCTCCATCCACAACCACCTTCTGAGGGGGATCTGTGGCGATTTTGATACTGCGGGTTCGGACATGATGAATATTTTCTTGGTTGGGTGTCAGGTGAACCAACGCGGCACCAAAGGCATTGACCATTGATGTGACCGCCTGAAGTTTTGTGTCTACTTTGGCCATGGTGACATCCAGTAACCCGTCGTCGTAAATAACTTCACCCATTCCTTGGGCTAACACTGAGGTAGGGGGAGCCGCATTAGCCACAGTGATAGCCCCTACTTCAACTCGATAGATCTGGTCTTCAATTTCCACAGCCGCATCAAATAGCTCTTGTTCATCCAGTTGTTGCCATCCCGCTACCAGATAGGCCAGTACCCCCCACTGATCCTTGAATTCTCGGCTAGCTTTATCGACCATTTCTGCTTCAAAACCAATTCCGGTTAATAAAATCATGGGGGTGTCGTTACAGCGAGCCGCATCAATCACTTTGGTATAGCCTTCGGAAATGATGCGGCAGGCGGCGCGAATGGGCATTACTGTGCCACCAATGCCCAACGCCTGACAAAAGGCATTAGCGGTTCCTCTGGGAATAATGGCGAGGGGAATGTTGGTATCAATCAGCTGACTGGCAACGGCGGATACGGTGCCGTCACCGCCAGAGGCAATGATGAGATCGGCGTGGACTGCGATCGCCCGTTTGGTCAATTCTTCCGCCGTAATTTCTAGAGTAGTTTGATGGATATGGAGATTGAAATGGCCACCCAGCATGTTTTCAATAATGGTCAATTCATGATCGGAGTCTCCTTGACCGGCCACTGGATTAAAAATAAGGTGAGCCACTTGGGTCCGCGCTAGGGCACTGATGACCAGTTCTCCTGTAGCTAAGTTGGTGGCGATCGCTACATCATGGACATCACAAATCCGTAAGAGAGCCTGAATATCAGGTTCATGGGATTTAGCATGGAGTGCATCGATGAAGAAAAACACAGCACAGACCTTTCCCTCCGCCACCGCTGCAAACAACTGGGCATCTCCACCGATAGGACCAGGGAGTAAGCAATCAACAGGTAAGCCAGTGGAGTTTTGAATTTGTTTCCCTGTGTTCCCTGTAGCAATTAAGGTGTAGCGAGAGAAAACGATGTGGTGGCGCTTGACAAATGCCACTATATCATTTTTCTTGTTGTCGTGGGCAATCAGGGCAATAGTTGCAGGCATACTACTGTACCGGAACTCAAAACCAAAATTCTCAAAGGCCAATGGGCAAATGACCCAGTATTTACGTCATTCTAAAGCGTTTATTCCAGTTGTGTAGTTAAGCTATGGATAACTCGATACTAAGTTGCGGTCAAAGGTACAACTTTCTCTTTCCCAAATCTCCCTATCTCCCTATCTCCCTATCCCAGCAATCTACTATAGCAGTCGCCAGGGTAATTAGGACATGACAAAAGTCTCAAACTACAGTTTGGCTTGAGTTTAACTTCTGACTTCTGACTTCTGACTTCTGACTTCTGCTATATCTTTGAATGCAACTTGGTATAAAAATATTAACATTCCTAGATAAAAATACAAGCCTAAACATAAAAATTTACAAAAAAACCATTGACATTTTAAATTAGTTTATGCTAGGGTTAGATGTGATCAGATTTTTTTTGATATTCTAGTTTTTTCATCTTCTAGTCTTTAGCTTTTCCTTGAGGGGAAGGTTTTTACTAACTTTTTCTTCCCCATTTTTTTGGCTTTTTTCTAGGTTTTAGGGAGCAGGGAGCTAAGGCCGTGGGCCACGCTTACTGGCAGAGCCAGACGCTGCGCGAACGCGAACGGAGCTTCGGAGCAGGGAAAAATATTTATATGATGTACCTGATTAGACTAGGAAAAACTATAGAAAAATAAATACTATTCCCCATCTCCCTATCTCCCGACACTTGCCCATCTTCCCAATTGATATAATACCAAATCCGCTTGGTCATTACCCCTTTATTAAAATCGACCAAATCTTTTTATGCCAGGAATCTAGGGCTATGGGGATAAGGGGGGTATGGGAACAGAATTGATATAAGTCCTAATCCTATTCCACCATCTGCACCAATTTCCCTAGAATAGGTTCGATGGGAGGGAGTAAATATTCGGCGAGATCGAGGGTTACTGTTTTTTCCTCCAATTTCAGAAATCGCCATAGAGTCCCAGTGGTTACGGCACCGTAAACCGTTGCGATTGGCCGTAGGCCACGCTCCGCGAACGCATTACCGTTACTATTATTCTCCTGTTGGTTAAACCGACCAGCTGCTACCATCGCGGCGATACATTGTCCTAACCCCCCTTTCAGGTCTTCTTTTTTAGCTTCTATAATAATGGCTACCGGGGCTTTAATAAATAACTGTTCCGGTGACAGACTAATAATAAAATCACAGGTGCCATTTAATCCTACTTCTGGGTCAACATTAAACTCTTCCCCAGAAAACAAGCTAATCTGGTATTGATGGAATTCTCTAACTGCCAGTAACACTGGACATATCAAGAGTTCTGATCGGGCTTTTTCAGTATTTAGTGCGATGGCCAGTTGGTAATTTTGGGTGATAAATTCCGCTAAATAAGGACTAGGAGAAATTACGCGTTCGCGTAGCGTGGCCGTAGGCCAATCGCTTTCAAAAATATTCCCTTGTTCGATTAAAGTTAAGTCAAAATCCTTGACTACTTTTTGAATAGTAAATTGACGGTAAGACATGATCTAGGGAAGGGAGTAGGGAATCGGGAGTAGGGAATCGGGAATCGGGAATCGGGGGTAAAATATTGTGTACTTGATTACTAGGAAAAACGGGCTTATTGGATTTTTTAACTATTTTTTTTAACTATTTGCTGAAATGCTATACTTTGAATGCGAACGCAAACAGAAGGCAAAGTGTGCTATTCAATAATAATACTACCGTAAGGTAACGCTTCTTTTAGTGACGTTTATGAACTCTCCCAATGACAACCATTCCAACAATCTCAGAACATATTGAAATCACTCCGGGGGTTTGTGGCGGGAAACCTCGGATTGCCGGACATCGGATTCGAGTTCAAGATATTGTCATCTGCCACGAAAGCATGGGAATGTCACCGGATGAAATTCTCTATCGCCATCCTAGCATTACCATGTCAGATGTCTATGCAGCACTGGCTTACTACCACGACCATAAAGAAGAAATCAGACAGGATATTGAGGCAGGAGTTGCCTTTGTACAAACGGTACAAGCTCAAACACCGTCTCTATTACAGCAAAAACCTCAGAATCGGTAATGACCAAAAAGCGATGCAGCGCGGTCTTGGGGGTC
>NZ_JAAHIE010000222.1:0-11238 GCF_010671945.1 Moorena sp. SIO4E2 | reverse complement strand
ATGTGTGAAAATATTAGCTATGTACATTGGTTTGATAAGATGGTGTTCTCGTGAACCTATCTGGCGTGTTATAGGTGTAGTGTATCTAATTTTAGGTACATAACTCTTGGAATTCAACATTTATGCAATATTAGTAATTTATGATATCATAAATTACTAATATTGATAGCAAGTTTTTTAGTTGATTTGCCAATCAGTTTATCAACTAATTAAGAAGTAAAAATATCAACAAAAAATGCTAATTATAAGCAAGTTTTTGGTTTGATAAAAAAACCGGATTGGTCAAGACGATATAAACTGTATATTTTGTCATTTAATTACTAACCAAACCCAGATTACTAAAGATTGTGTGAAGTAGATGGCCTAAACTATAAAAAACAATCAAAAATGATGAAGATTGCGATCGCTCAACTCAACCCCACCATTGGTGATATTACAGGCAACGCTCAACGGATTCTTGAAGTAGCCAACACTGCTGCGAGTCAGGATGTGCGTCTGTTGCTGACACCAGAATTATCCTTGTGTGGCTATCCACCACGAGATTTGCTGCTCAATCCCAAGTTTCGAGAGTCGATGACTACACAAGTGCAACAACTAGCTCAGCAGCTACCATTGTCTCTAGCTGTTTTGGTGGGGACAGTAACACCGAATACCAAAGCAGAGCTTGCTGGTGGCAAACCTTTATATAACAGCATTGCTCTACTAGAGGGGGGAAAAGTACGGCAGATTTTTCACAAGCGACTCTTGCCCACCTATGATGTTTTCGATGAAAACCGCTACTTTGAACCAGGACGGGAGAGTAATTCCTTCACCATTGATCACCAGCCATCAGCAATCACAACTCAGAATGCCCACTCTCCAATTAAAATCGGTGTTACCATTTGCGAAGACTTGTGGAACGATGAAGAGTTTTGGGGCAAACGCAGCTATCAAGTCAATCCGATCACAGACTTAGTTCAACAGGGTGTAGACCTAGTGGTAAACTTGTCCGCCTCACCCTATAGCGCGGGTAAACAGAAAACTCGGGAAGCAATGTTGCGCCATAGCGCTAGCCGTTACCATACACCTATCCTCTACGCCAATCAGCTAGGAGGCAATGATGACCTGATATTTGATGGGTGTAGTGTAGCATTTAATCAGGCTGGTGAGATGGTATGTCGCGCCCGTGCCTTTGAAACAGACTTAGTCATTTTGGAATATGACCGAGAAACACACGATCTGGTCACCCCACCAGAAACAACTATAGAGTCTCCACCATCGGCAGCAATAGCACCAGCCCCAGCCAGCCTAGACGAAGAAATTTGGTCAGCCTTAGTCCTAGGAGTCCGAGATTACACCCGTAAGTGTGGTTTTAAAAAAGTAGTAATTGGTTTGAGTGGTGGGATTGATTCTGCTCTTGTAGCTGCTATTGCCACCGCCGCCTTAGGACCAGAGAATGTCTTGGGGATTCTCATGCCTTCTCCCTACAGTTCTGACCACTCCGTCAAAGATGCTCTCTCTTTAGCACAAAACCTAGGTATTAAGACTCACACCCTAGCCATTGGTTCCTTGATGGAAGGGTTTGACCAAACCTTAACCTCTCTATTTGCTGGGACAGAGTTCGGTGTGGCTGAAGAGAATATTCAATCCCGAATTCGGGGCACCTTACTGATGGCGATCGCTAATAAATTTGGCTATCTCCTGCTTTCTACTGGCAACAAGTCAGAGATGGCAGTGGGTTACTGTACCCTCTATGGTGATATGAATGGTGGATTAGCTGTAATTGCCGATGTTCCCAAAACCCGGGTCTACTCCCTATGTCGGTGGCTAAATTCTAGGGCAGAGGAGTCCCAGGTTAATCAGAAGTTGCAGGTTAGTACGCTCAATCTTGAACCTTCAGACTCCTCTTCTAAGCTTCAAGCTGATCAGCGTCAACCTGCTAACCTAACTGACTCGAACGCCAAAGGCGAACAACCTTTAAGCCAAACAGAAATTATTCCTGCTAATATTCTAATCAAGCCCCCCAGCGCTGAATTAAAACCTGGTCAAGTAGACCAAGATTCCTTGCCATCTTACGATATCCTAGATGATATTCTCGAGCGACTGATCCAGCAGCACCAAGCCCCGGAGCAAATTATTGATGCAGGTCATCAGCCCGAAGTGGTTCACAAAATCATCCGACTAGTCGCTCGTGTTGAATTTAAGCGCCGACAAGCCCCGCCAGGCTTAAAGGTTACTGACCGCGCCTTTGGTACTGGCTGGCGGATGCCAATTGCTAGTCGTTGGCTATAGCATTAGTCTATTAATGATTAGTCATTAATCATTAGTCATTAGTCTTTGGTCTTTGGTCTTTGGTAATTAGTCATTGCTAAAGACCAGAAGACTTATTGTTGACGACAATGGACTAATACTGGACTAATAACTAATCACTACCTAGCCAGGGAAGTCTTGTTCAAGAAATCCATAATAGAATAGCAGTTTCGTGATCGAGTAAGTGGGACGGTAAAAATAAACGTAATAGTCTGGTTGTTGACTGTTCACAGTCTATAGAACCCATTTGATAGAAACTAGGATTGATTGAAAAAGGGTACAGGAATCCCCCCTAACCTTAATAAGGGGGGTAGGTAACAGTAGGAAAGAGCTCCAAGTATTTTTTTGGTGTTATGGTAAGCATTCAGCTATCAGCTATCAGCTATCAGCTATCAGCTATCAGCTATCAGCTATCAGCTATCAGCTATCAGCTAATGCGCTACGCGCACGCTACGCGAACAGCTTTGGAATAAAACAAGTAAGCATTGGAATAATGCTGAGTTACCTCACAGCGTCGTTCGCACAGCGTGGCCAAACGCGCACGCGTGGCCGTTCGCGTAGCGTGGCCAAAAGGCCAAAAGGCCAAGGCCAAAGCCTGTGCCACAAGGCTGACGGCATTAGGCTGACGGCATTATGCTTACTTGTTATGACAAATCAGCATTGGGTTTCATGATTTATTTGGAAATACTAGATGACGTTTACTGTCAGCAGTGAACAGTCAAGGATCAACAAAAAACCTGGTCAATTGGAGCTAAACGGTAAGCCTTCAGGGCTCAGCTGCTCAGGAGTCAGCTAAAGCATCGACCCAAACTTAGGTATTTGGGTCTGGATGGGAGTAGATGATGGGAGTACATAAGTATTCGGGCGAGAATGTTCTTTCTTAAAGGTTGGTTGATTCAAGATTGCTTGTAGCTAAGGGCTGATTAGGAATGGCTGAATTCTGTTCGCGTAGCGTGCGCGAATGCGCATATGCTGAATGCTGACATCGTATTAATTTGCTTATTAATTTACTGGTGCAGTTGGTTAAAATTATGGTGAAAGGGTAAGAGGGAGAGGTAAAAATAAAAATTTCCCTCTATCTTGACTAGTTAAATTGAAATTTTTCGCCATTTTGGAATGAATTTGTTTAATCACAATCGCTATAATTTCACCAATTCCTACTGCTAGATTGTTGAAATTTGTGCTACACTCTTACCCGATGTATTTGAACCTAGACGCAGCAATTAATAGGGATCCTCTGATTGTATCTCCCGAAACTCTAGTAACAGAGGCAATTGCCCGCATGATCCAGTTCGACTCTAGTTACGTACTCGTCCAGTCGCAACTGTCATTAGTAGGCATTTTTACTGAGCGAGATTTGCTAAAGGTCATAGTCGAAGGGATTGGGCTTTCTGGACTAGCGATCGCTGACGTGATGACCACAGAATTAATTACACTACCAGCCACTGAAGTCGAGAATGTCGAGAATATAGTCAAGCTACTGTCTCGATTGCGCCAACATCGGATTCGTCATCTACCAGTTGTAGAGGATAGTGGACGACCGACAGGTATCATTACAGAAAATAGTTTGCTGCAAGTGCTAGAACCAGCAACAATGTTGGCTACTAATCAACAGCTGGTAGACGGAGTTAATCAGCCCACGGCTCAACTAGAAGCCACAAATCAGGAACTAGAAGCATTTGCCTATTCAGTATCCCACGAGTTAAGCGCTCCACTACGAAGGATTAAGAGTTTTATTAAGGTTCTATCAAAGGACTATCATCACCAGTTGGATCTCAAAGGACAACACTATCTCCAACGTATATCTGCTAACAGTCAGCATATGTGGAAACTCATTGAGGATTTGCTAGAGCTTTCGAGAGTTAGCGGTGACCCGATGCACTACCAGCAGGTTGATTTGAGCAAGATGGTTGCTGAAATTAGGTTAGAACTCACACAAACCCAACCTGAACGGAGCGTGGAATGGGTCATTGCCAAAGGAATTCAGGCTTATGGAGATAGTACGTTGCTCCGGATTGTTTTACAGAATCTACTCCACAACGCCTGGAAATACACATCCCATCATCCCCAAGCCAGGATTGAATTTGGAGTTTGCCCATTGTCCGCACCTCAGACAGGGGGGCAAGAGCAAACTAGTGATGAAGCGATCGCCTATTTTGTCCGGGATGATGGAGCTGGCTTTGATCTGGCTGACGCTGACAGATTATTTATCCCTTTTGTACGCTTGCACAACGAAGCCGAGTTTACTGGCAATGGCATTGGACTCGCTACTGTAAAGCGTATTATTCACCGACATGGTGGCAGAGTCTGGGCTAAAAGTGCAATTGAACAAGGAGCAACGTTTTATTTTACCCTTCCACCCTTCAAAAATTATTCGCTATAATAACACCATTGCTTGGTCTCCTCCA
The DNA here is from genome assembly GCF_010671945.1 of Moorena sp. SIO4E2. Taxonomy (NCBI): domain Bacteria; kingdom Bacillati; phylum Cyanobacteriota; class Cyanophyceae; order Coleofasciculales; family Coleofasciculaceae; genus Moorena; species Moorena sp. SIO4E2. The sequence goes on along the minus strand of NZ_JAAHIE010000222.1, from coordinate 6,541 downwards.
CACCTAAAAACGTAAGCATTCAGCCGTCAGCCGTCAGCCGTCAGCCGTCAGCCGTCAGTGGTCAGTGGTCAGCTTATTTTATTCAAAAGCACCGATTGCGCTACGGGCACGCTGCGCGAACAGTAGCGTGGCCATTCCCGTAGCCTGGCCTTTGGCTGATAGCTGATAGCACCGATTGCGCTACGGGCACGCTGCGCGAACAGTAGCGTGCCCGTAGCCCATTAGCTGATAGGTGATAACTGATAGCTGAATGCTTACCTAAAAACTATTGCAATCACTACTGATCTAATGATTAGCAATAGTTAAATTACAATTGATGATCTGTGTGCAAACATAAAAATGACAAAATGGCAGCCATGTGTTTCATTTTTATGATAATACAGGCTTTAAGATGGCTTTGGTAATTATGGCGCTTAGGCAATTTAAGCTGTTAGGAATTGAATTTACAGAAATCGCAGCTTGTTTGCCCCCCTGCTTGACGCGGGGGGTGAAAACAAGTTAGGGGATGCACACCCCTGGTCTACTTTCTTTGTGATTAGGAGGTGATATAACTAGTGCAATACGGGACAAAGAAAATATTATTATCTGGATTATTGTCTGGGAACATACCAGATGAAACTAATGACCTACTTGTTTTCTGGTGTGAACAAGCCAACAACCTGTACAAGCAGGCTTGGTAGGCAGTAAGACAGACTTATTTTGAAAACTGTGAGTATTACACTTACTTTGATGCTTATGACATGTACCGAGTTGGTCCCAAAGACGGCGTTGCTTAATAATGTAATGATTTTAATAGTAGGTGCGCGCCTCCAAGGCCGCGAGCAATCCCTCGCGGCCTTGGGTCGCACCTGTGGAATGGGCATCTTGTGTGGAACTGGCATCTTGCCAGTTTCAATATATTGTCGGGCGGGCAGGATGCCCACTCTACTCCTATTCATTACTTGATTCAGAAACGCCGAGAATACAAGAGTATTAAGGTTAGCTATGGTCAACTTTGCAAAGCAAAGATTTCAAGGATAATCCGCACTACAAAGCACTAGGTGTTAACCAAGTTCTAGTCTAAGGAGACTTTAGGAGAAGCCATTTATCGGTTGGGATTAAACCTAAACTTACCTGAGTTCGACATAACCAACTATCCGGCAATTGAGGAGTCAGTAGTCAGGAATCAGTAGTCATAATAATTGATTTTCCATCCAGGAATTTTTAATATAAATTTGCTTGGTAATCCACTAATCGTTATTGATACTACCACTAACCTTGCTAAATTATTATCCTGATTTCTGAATTATGTATTCTGTATACTCCTCAAAACCAGCCAATTCAGGTAATGACATCGATTTGAGTTAAAAATTAGCCATAAATGTGTAGATGATGAGATTAGTAATATCATAATCCAAAAGCTTTCTAATCAAGTAGAAACTTATTGAACAATAGATAGGACATATCAATGAATAAACCACTGCGAATTTTGATTGTCGAAGACTCAGAAGATGATGCTGAGTTGCTGGTGGTTGAACTAAAAAATGGTGGCTACGAAGCAATTTATGAACGAGTGGAAGCACCAGGAGCAATGAACGAAGCCTTAGATAATAAGGGGTGGGATCTTGTGATTGCTGATTACTTCATGCCTAAGTTTAGCGCCATTGGTGCCTTACTACTCTTACAAAAAAAAGGGTTAGACTTACCGTTTATTATCGTCTCCGGCTCGATTAAGGAAAATATGGCAATCGCTGCTATGAAAGCGGGAGCCCATGACTATTTACTTAAACACCAGTTAGCACGATTAGTTCCGGCGGTGGAGCGGGAGTTAAGAGAAGCAAAGGTGCGCAAAAATTACCGGAAGGCAATCAAGAGGTTACAAGACCTGACGTTTTATGACGAATTAACCGGTTTGCCTAATCGGACATTGTTTTTATACTACCTGCGCCAGTGGTTTAAGCCAGTACAGCCAACTCACAATCGCAAATGTCTACCGATGGCATACCCGATTATACCAACTCTTTGCTGGGATGAACCAATTGTTGGAAACACTCAGAAGGATAATGTATTTGCTGTGCTATCTCTGACTCTCAGTCGCTACGGAATTATCCAATACAGTCTAGGTGATCTACTCAGTGAACAACTCCTAGTTGCTACTGCTCAACGCTTACAGGAATGCATCGGTGATCAGGATATATTGGCACGGATGGGAGAGAATAAATTTGCGATTTTGCTCTCGAATATCCAAGACTTAGCTCAGGTGAAAGAGACAGCTGAGCGTATCCATCAGGAGATTTCCATCCCATTCGATCTCAATGGGCGAGTTGTGTCTTCTAATTGCTACATTGGTATTGTCCTGAGTACCATGGGGTATGAGCAACCGAAAGATTTGCTGCGAGGGGCAGATACGGCGATGTATTATGCCAAATTAGAGGGGAAAGGAGCCTCAGAAGTTTTTCATCCTAGTATGCAAAAGAGAGCTATTGAGCGACTACAGTTAGAAACCGACTTACAACAGGCAATTAAATACGAAACATTGCATCTGAATTATCAACCAATAGTGTCCCTGACAACCGGCAAAACTATTGGTTTTGAAGCCTTGGCCAGGTGGCAGCACCGCACTCGCATCAAGGTTAGTCCTAGTGAGTTTATTCCGGTAGCAGAAGAAACAGGACTAATTATCCCCCTTGGTGAATGGATTTTACGGGAAGCCTGCAAACAGTTAAGCCTTTGGCAAGACCAGTTTCCTGATTATTCTTCTTTGAGTATCAGTGTGAATCTGTCTGGTATTCAACTCAACCAACCCCAGCTGATTGACCAGATTGACCAAATCTGCACCACGTTAGAATTGAGTGGGGCGAACTTGAAGCTGGAAATTACTGAGAGTGTGTTGGTAGATAATGCCTCAGTTGATAGCACTATCTGGCAGAAACTCAAAGACAGAAATATAAAATTGTGTATCGATGATTTTGGCACCGGATACTCATCGTTTTCCTATCTAAATGATTTGCCAATTGATATCATTAAAATTGCTCGTTCTTTTATTAGCCAAGGATTTACAAAAAATGGTAAAAATTTTGATACGGTAGAAGCGATTGTAAATCTAGCTAAAAAACTAAAAATTCAGGTAATTGCTGAGGGCATAGAAACCCAAGAACAAAAGAATATTTTGAAAGATTTAGGATGTGAATATGGACAAGGATTCTTGTTTGATGAAGCCCTCACTGCGGAAATGGTGACAAATTTGATGTTAACCAAGCCAGATAGGTTTTGGTAATCGCTATAGTAGGAATTAAGACAAGCAAAAGGGTATCCCCCAATACTCACCGACGATCGGGGGGCAAGCTTGGATGTAAAAGAGGCTAAACATGAAACCTGACTTGGAAAACAGATCCTACACTGCAAGAGCTGACCATAGACTAGGTTATTCAGTCTTGAGCACTTCTTACCACTCAGGACAATGGGCGTTGCTGAATCAAGTAATGAATAGGAGTAGAGTGGGCATCCTGCCCGCGCGAAAATCTCTTGAAACTGGCAAGATGCCAGTTCCACCAAGATGCCCATTCTACAAAACTCTTAAAATCATTCCATTATTCAGCAACGCCGGAAAATGCACTCAAGAGAATGGACTGAGCACTCAAAACTCAGCACTCAGTTTGCTTAAACGTTTACTAATTGCCACAGCGGTGCTGTTGGCTGTTGTCCCTACGACGACTAGTTGCAGTCTACTGGAACGGCAGCCTCGGTCAAACTCTACCTTGGTCTACAAAGGACCAGTTAGGCAGGAGGTGAAAGCTGGTTCATTGATACCAGGGACTGATATTCGGTACATCAGTAGGACGGAGGAGAAAACTGCTGAAGTGTTGATCAATGGACAACGGGCATTCAAGCGCAGTGGTGACTCTCTAGACTGGACTGGAAGCCCTCTGAGGGGAGTCGAAATGGGCCTGAACCAACGGGTATTAGTTTATAGTGAGGAACGCCTACAAGCTGGTGGTAGTGTTAGTCTAACGGTAGATGGGGTATCTTCTAAACCTGGTTGGGTACCGCAGGTACCGGACAAAACAAACCCCAGTCTAGTGGTTTACAAGGTTCCAGTTTTATACCGAGTCAAGCAGGGAGAAACAATTCCTGGAACCACTTTGAGTTATACCGGCAAAACTGAACAAGGTGCGCAGTTGGGTGGATTACCGACCGGAGAGTCTCCTTACCGCCAACGGGGTGACTCGATTAGTTGGCGAGGGGAATTACGCCCTAGAGTTTATCTCGATTTAGTAGTACGTACTGCCTTCTATAACGAAGACCGTCTGAGTGTGACTGGCTTTGCAACAGTTATCCTAGCAATCGGTGGTTGACGGTGGTTCGCCCTTGGCGTCCCTTTTTGGAGTTTGGATGTTAGAGTTAAGGGTTGAGATGGCTACTTGAATGGCGGGAAGACCCTACATTGGTCGATGGACAAATCTAATGCGATCGCAACTGAAAATCAGCATGCCCTGAAAAAACTAGCGTCGGCAGTAGAAGCCTCTCAGGGACAGTTCAAGCTGATTTTAGCCCGCTGTAATTATATCAGGGTGCGTTTCCGTTTGGTAGCGCAATTACCAACACTCTGCTCGGTTGACATTAATACCCTAACCCTTAAGCCATCGGACAAAGTCCTCTATCACACCATTCGGTCAATACTGGGAGAAGAACGCCCTACTTCTGTGATGGTGTTGGGCTTAGAATCGGTGCAGAATCTAGCACAGATGCTGAGTGTTACTAATCAAGTGCTCCAAGAGTTTCAGAAAAATCTTCCTTTCCCCTTAGTGTTATGGATTACAGATGAGGTTCAGCAGCAACTAACCCAGTTTGCTCCAGATTTGGAGAGTTTGGGGACACCGATAGAATTTGCGAACGCAACAGAAACCTTAATTACTGAACTCAAAGAGACTACCGATGCTATCTTTGACTATATTTTAAAATCAAATAGTATAGCATACTTTGTACCTACTGATATAGGTATTCTACGTCACCGGGAAATTGATGCTGCTCTGAAGGATTTACAGCATCGCGGTGAAACCCTTGAACCTGCTCTCAAAGCTAGTATAGAATTCCTTCGTGGTCAAGAGGCTTATGCTAACTATCAGTTGGGTAGTGCAGTAACTCACTATGAGCAAAGTTTGGCATTTTGGCAACCAGCTCAAACAGAGACTGAGAGATCGGGAGATCAGGAGATCACGAGATCAGGAGATGGGGAGAGTCGGAACAATGTTTCTTCATCTAATTTAGATAACTTAGAAGATGTAAATAGCTTAGAATATCTAGATAATTTAGATGATATAAATAGCTTAGAATATCTAGATAACTTAGAGGATATAAATAACTTAGAAAACGGAAGTGATACTACGGTAAATGAGATTACCGTTTCTGATCAGCAATTCCTGGAGCGTCAGGGAATCGTCCTATTTTACATTGGGTTGTGTTATTTCCAGCAGGGGGAAAAGTCTCGGGAACCAGAAAACTGTCTCTATTGGAACGATGCTAGACGATTATTCCAGGAGTGTCTTGATCGGTTTGAGCAGTTGAATCGTCATGATTTAGTCACGAAGTTTATCAATCAACTAGGTGAGGTGATGCAACGCCTAGAGGATTGGGATGATTTGTATCACTTGGCTCACAATGCCCTAGGGTTACAGCAACGCCAAATCCTATTAGGGGCGCAAGGTCTGGCACCACTAAAAGCCCAAGCTTACGGATTTTTAGCAGAAGTCGCTCTTAACCAATCTCGTTGGCAAGAGGCTAAGCAAAATGCTCAGAAAGCATTAGATACTATAGGGAAAGTTTCCTATGGTGTTGCAGAAGAGGGAACAGAGGAAACACAGGAAACAGAGAGCACAGAGGGCACAAAACCATCTCTTAACTCAGGAGTCAGCATTCAGGACAATGCACTCCAGACCATGCACTCACTTCAAACGAGTCTGTATCTACTACTGTTAGCTCAATCTGAGCAACGGCTTGGTCACCCTGAAGCTGCACTCCAACATCTAGAACAGGCAAGGGTTATTGCACCTCAGGATAATCCTCGGTTTTACACTCGGATTTTGCAGGGATTGCGATCGCGTAGCGGTCGGTTAGGGAAATCGCTTTATTTCCAGCAGGGGCAGTATCTCCAAGCTTTCCAACTTAAGCAATATCAACAATCGTTAGCGCAACAGTATGGTTGGGGAGGGTTTATTGGTGCTGGTGGATTACAGCCACGACAACAGATAAAGTTGGTGGGTTTGCCAACAAATTTGATCGGAGCGCAACGCCTTGCATCCCTAGAGGAGGAAAATAGAGAAACTATAGCGCTAGGAATTGCCCAGTCTGGGCGACAGCAGGATGTCAATCGATTGATTGAACGGATTGGAAGCAATGATTACAGGCTAATTGTGATTCATGGAGAATCGGGGGTGGGCAAGAGTTCTCTGGTGAATGGGGGATTAGTACCAGGGTTGAAACAGACTGTAATTGCTACAGAAGATGTGTTGCCTGTAGTGATGGCAGTCTATAGCAATTGGGTAGACGAATTGGGACGGTTATT
>NZ_JAAHIE010000221.1:0-11240 GCF_010671945.1 Moorena sp. SIO4E2 | reverse complement strand
TTTGTAAGCGATGCAGAGGTGCGACCCGTGGCGAATTTAATTCGCCAAGGTCAAGCGCACCTAAGCGGTCTTGGGGGTTTCCCCCACTCGCTATTGCATCAAGAAGCGCAAGAGTTTGACTTCTGACAAATGACTTCTGACAAATGACTTCTGCTATACCTAGAGCGTCAACTGACTTACTGTTATAGAACTTCATTAACACATCTATTTATATATGTCAATAAAAATATGTGTTAAAATATCAGTAAAATCACTTAGAATAAAAGCATGGTAGATGAACCCTGATAATTATCCCCGGAGCTCCAGTTTCCGGGGTTTTCTCTAGGGGTCTATTGATAATTAATACAACTTTCGAGGAACGGTCTTGCCGCTAGTCGTCAATCATCCCCTGCTAAACCTTCCGGATAGTGGAGAAGTAACTCAGAAGAAAGAAATGGTAGATGCACCCTAATAATTACCCCCGAAGCTCACGGTTCGGGGGTTTTCTTTGGTAGATGCTGCCATAGACCATAACTTGGCTGTCAGCTAAAAGTAAAGTCCTCTCTAGGTTTAGCAATCATATAGAATCTTTAGCCATACCTTAGCTTCCGGATTTCAGTAACATCACTCAGAAGAAATAAATGGTAGATGCACCCTAATAATTACCCCTGAAGCTCACGGTTCGGGGGATTTTTTTTGGTAGATGTTGCCATCAGCTCCTCAGCTGGCTGTTGGCTAAGAGTAAATTTATCCCGTGGGTTTTGTGATTGATTGACTAGTAAATTGACTAGTAATCCTTCCGGATATCAATCCCATCAATCAGAAGAAAGAAATGGTAGATGCACCCTGATAATTACCCCTGAAGCTCACGGTTCGGGGGATTTTTTTTTAGGTGCGCTTTCCGGATTAAGAATTAAATTCGCCACGGGTCGCACCTGTAGATGTTGTCATCAGCTCCTCAGCTGGCTGTTGGCTAAGAGCAAATTTATCCCGTGGGTTTTGTGATTGATTGACTAGTAAATTGACTAGTAATCCTTCCGGATATCAATCCCATCAATCAGAAGAAAGAAATGGTAGATGCACCCTGATAATTACCCCTGAAGCTCACGGTTCGGGGGATTTTTTTTTTTAGGTGCGCTTGCCGTTGGCGAATTAAATTCGCCACGGGTCGCACCTGTAGATGTTGCCATCACCGCCTCAGCTGGCTGTTGGCTAAGAGCATATTTATCCCGTGGGTTTTGTGATTGATTGACTAGTAAATTGACTAGTAATCCTTCCGGATATCAATCCCATCAATCAGAAGAAATAAATGGTAGATGCACCCTAATAATTACCCCTGAAGCTCACGGTTCGGGGGTTTTCTTTTTTAGGTGCGCTTGCCGTTGGCGAATTAAATTCGCCACGGGTCGCACCTGTAGATGTTGCCATCAGCTTCTCAACTGGCTGTTGGCTAAGAGCAAATTTATCCCGTGGGTTTTGTTAGCCATTTAGTAGTCATCTTTCCGGATATCAATCCCATCAATCAGAAGAAATAAATGGTAGATGCACCCTGATAATTACCCCTAGGCTCAACGGTTTGGGGGTTTTCTTTTGAAACAGCTGTCGAATCCCTATCAAAGCTAATAGTTACCAGAGACATTCCGGCAATTTTTTCGACTATTTGATTGGTCATAGTTCCGGAGATTAGTAAAGTAACTAAGAAGAAAGAAATTAGATGCAACCTGATCAACACCCCTGAGATCTGATCGGGAGTTTTTTAGCAGTAGATAGATTGCGGTCTATGTAACTAGTTACTAGAAGCACCGTCCAACAATATTTTTCACCCATTTACTTTTCTGAGTGGGGTTGCGATGTGGATGCTCTCACCGCCTAGAGGAAACTTCCTTATTATAAGGCTACATTGATTGGGTGATGATGATTGCTCAGAAAAGACTGAGTGCCAAATAAATTAGCGCGTTAATCGTTTTTAATCCCAGCTCTGACGAGACTGGGTTTTAAAACTTCGCGCTTACTTGCGATCAAGTATCCCGGCTGTTAACAGCCAGAAATTTGGTAGTTTTTAGAAATAGTCCCAACCCAATATATCATACCTAATCTGGTAAGCAATAGCTATGGCTTGGGAGAAAATGGTACACCTAGACCATTTCCCCTGGAGTAGGAGATGCTCCTCTATTCACGCATACCGACTACCCACTGATAAGTTCCATGTGCCAGCAAGTCTTTCACTAGTTCATAAGTAACGCTATAGTTAGACCTTGGTACGGTCAGTCAAGATTTCGTAGCCATCAGTTGTTACCAAAACAGTATGTTCAAACTGAGCGGATAGAGAATTATCGACCGTAACGACTGTCCAACGGTCAGATAGGGTGCGTGTGAACTTAGTACCAGCATTCAAAATTGGCTCAATCGCCAAAGTCATCCCAGCACGCAGCTTGACATTCGGCAATTCCCGGGTGCGGAAGTTGAACACTGAGGGGTCTTCGTGTAAATTTCGCCCCACACCATGACCCGTATAATCCTCCACGATACTATAGCCATAAGTTTGGGCATGGTCTTCAATCGCACCAGCAATGTCTAACAAGTACTTCCCTGCTTTAACCTGTTCGATGCCCTTGTAGAGGGTTTCATTTGCCACCCGAATTAATTGACTCGCTTCTGGTTTAACCTCTTCAATCGGAATAGTAATGCATGAGTCTCCGTGAAATCCCTGATAGTAGGCACCTGTATCAACTTTCAACACATCACCACTGCAAATTACTTTCTTGGCACTAGGAATACCATGAACTACTTCGTGATTAAGGCAGCTGCAGATCGACCCAGGAAAGCCGTAGTAGCCTTTGAAACTTGGGGTTGCTCCCATCTGACGGATCCGCTTTTCGGCATAGGTATCTAAATCCGCTGTGCTCATTCCTGGCTCAACCATTTCAGAAATTTCTTTGAGTACTGTTGCCACAATAGTTGCCGCCTGCCGCATGATCTCAATTTCACGCTCAGATTTGATTTCAATCCGTCGGCGTTTTTTCTTGGGACGGGAGGGATTAGAGGGATTAGTGACTCCTGAAAGCAGGTTACTTAGAATGTTCATTTGATAATTATTAGTTAATTAAGAATTATTAAAGAATTATTATATCTTTCGATTTTCTTTCTATTTTCGGTTCCTAGCTCTATTGAGTAAAAATTCCTAGCAGGATGGATCCCAACACTTCACTAAGAATAGGATAAATCCCCTCTTTCAACAAAAAGTTATTCCAGTTAAGCACAACTTGACATTAATGGTCGATTTTCATTATACTACATATGTCGGAATAGTTAATCAAATCAAGTTTAGAGTTAACTGATGAACAAGTGCGTTTGTACTACTGAAGCAGCATCTCTGTTAGGAATATCTTCTAGACGATTGAGACAACTCCTCCAAGACGGTCGCGTCCGGGGTGCCTATAAAAGCGGCAAATTCTGGATTATTCCTCTGTTCAATCATTTACCGCAAATCATCAAGGGCAGCCGTGGCCCAAAGGGCAAGTGGCGTAAAAGTCGTCCTCCGGCTCTAGCTAAGATCAATGTCAATCGCAATCGCATTGGTAGCAACAAAACTAAACGTCCCGAAGAGCGTCAGCCAGTGATTTCAGTGAAACGAAGCGGCAACAATCTATACGGCAACCAGGTCGAAATTCTTGGTCCGTGTCGGATTGTGTATCAACCGGATCACCCTCTTGATTGTGGTGCTCGTCTGTGGATCGAAACCTTTAGTGATATTCACTTTATCGGTGGTAGTTTTCCCGCCACTGCCTAGTAGAAGGTAGGGTTATATTTACTTTTTTCCGGTTGCCTTTTTCCATAACAACACACTTCCTATACCTAGGATGAGTAAGGCAAAAATCCCTATGGGCAACCACCACTGTAATAATTGAGGCTCTGATGGTGCAGTATCCTCGAAGGATTCTGAAAAGGATTCTGAGTGCTGGTTAAATTCAGGTTCAGTGGTAGGACTTGGCACAGTCGCAGTTTTTTTCCCAGGAGTGACTGTAACGTCGTACTTGATCTCAAATGGCTTAAAACTAGCTCCTGATTTAGGAGTACCGCTTAAGACTAACTCATAGACTCCCGCTTTAGGAAAGACTAGATCAGCTCCAGGAATACCAAGGTATTTTTCAGCTGATATAGCTTTGAGCTGTGGCTCAAGGATAGGGGAATTCCCTTGGTCTGATGAGGATTTAGAATAAACCACTAATTGACAGTCACATTGCTCTAGGGGAATGAGTTGTCCCCCTTGGCGAGTAAGGGCAAACCATGCTAGAGCAGGTTCTCTAGCGCGAGGATTGTGATTGGGTTCAATGTGGAAGGTAGCACCGACATCGGCAGAGGTTTTAATGTTGTGAGAAATTATCGGAAAATACTGCTCAGTTCTGAGTGCTGAGTTTTCAGTAGAGGAAATGTGGGATCGCAGTTGAATGGTCATGGGGGTTAACTCTTAATGCTAAGATTTCTTCAAAGATGCTCTTAGCTCCTAACCAGAAAATGCCGGAGATACAGAGGATATCGAAGATCACACATGAATCTTTTGATTATAAATTGCTATAAGTTCACAATAAGGATGAATGGCTGATGATAATATTTACCATAGTCTTATAGCTAAGGAACATAAGCACGGAATGGTTTTAGATTTGCTGCTGGTCATGACCCTAGGGTTTCTGGGCAGTTTTGGTCACTGTGTGGCAATGTGTGGACCTCTGACAGTGGCGTTTTCCCTATCTCAGCAGCAGGAAAAGTCTCCAAAGTGGCTCCATCAGCTGGGTTTTCATAGTCTCCTTAACCTAGGACGAACAATTAGTTATGCTCTTGTCGGAGCTGCACTTGGGGGTATGGGTTCGGTCTTGATTGCTAGTGGTCAGTTGGCTGGGATTGGCAGTGGATTGCGCCAAGCCATGGCAATTCTGACTGGTTTAATGCTTATTTGGTTTGGCTGTGTGCAGCTTAAACCCGATTGGATTCCCCGTCTGCCCCTATTACACCCCCTATCTAAAGGGATTGGGCATCAACGGCTGACGGTCGCGATGACTAAATTGTCTGGGGAATCTCAGTGGTGGACACCAGCCCTTTTAGGAGGAGTCTGGGGTTTGATGCCTTGTGGATTCCTGTATGCTGCTCAGATTAAAGCAGCGGAAATGGGTAATCTTTGGTGGGGAGCAGCAACGATGCTGGCCTTTGGACTGGGAACGATGCCCATGATGCTAGGAGTGGGTGTATCTGCATCTAGACTCAGTGTTAGCAAGCGCAGCCAGCTGTTTCGCCTAGGAGGCTGGGTTACCCTCACGATTGGTATTTTAACCCTTCTCCGTACCGATGCTATGGTGGATTACACCGGTCATGGGGCGCTGCTGTTACTGATGTTAGCTTTGATTGCTCGTCCGATTAGTCGTTTGTGGGCTGGGCTGTTACGCTATCGTCGGGCTTTAGGAGTGGGGGCATTTGTGTTGGCGATCGCTCATACATTTTTTAGGCTAGACCATGCCTTGAACTGGAAGTTAGATGCTATGGGGTTTATGCTACCGCAGCATAAGTGGGGTCTGTTAGCAGGAATTTTAGCCCTCGTGTTGATTACCCCAGCGGCTCTCACGAGTTTTGACCACTTACAGAAGGGTTTGGGCAAGCTTTGGCGACGGATTCATTTATTGAGTATCCCTGCTTTAGTCCTAGCTGCAATTCATGCCGTGATGATTGGTTCGAGCTACCTGGGACAGTTAGCTTTGACTGGAAACAACCATCTCAGAGCTGTCAGTTTGGGAATAATTACCTTAGGAGTTTTGCTAGTGCGATCGCGTATTGTTTGGTCAGGGTTATCCCTAGAAAAGTTCTACCTTCCCCCCAAATCTTGGTAATGGTTACTGATTTTACACTGAGCTTTTGACCCATCCACTTCAGTGTTAGCTATTCAGTATTACCTATAGTTAACAATATTTTCTCTGCTTCAAGCTAAACCCTATCCAATTTACATGTAAAGTAGCTATAAGGTTGATTTTTTGTTGGCTTTATGGGATTTCGAAATTGGTTAACTGCTACTGCTGTAGCTTGTCTGATTTGGGTGATCAGCTCGGCATTTGCTCCCCCTGCGTTGGCTGTGATCCGCATTAAACTCTCCAACTTGTCTTCCCAGGAGTGTCCCTTAGAAATTGGGAAAGGCAGGGTGATCAGTGGTGGGGGTTCGGCTAGGCAGGCTAGTTGCTATCTGATCAAGGGTAAAGCCAAGAATCCCACTGGCAGAAAGGTGTTTGATGCTGATGTTTTTGGTCGTATCTTGGATGCCAATGGCAATAATACCTTCCCAAATCGGGGTCGCGTGGGGTTAATTGATGAAGTGGAACCAGGAACCAGTGATTTTGAAATCCAGGTTACGGTTCCTGCTAATGTAAAAACGCCTCTGATCCTTAAGGGTTTTAAGGCATCCGGTTTTAGGAACAGAATTGGTCGTTGACTGGTTCAGGATTAAGTGCTGTCGCCCCTGTCTTGATGCAGCGCCATCTTGGTAAGGTCACCTCACCAAGACGGCTTAGGTGCGCCTGACCCGTAATTTAATTCGCCACGGGTCGCACCTATGCATCGTTTTCCCATTTATCCTTTACCTATTCTAGATAAGCTAAATTTAGAGCACGCTAATTTGATACTGTGAACAAGGATTAGAACTTACTATTCTGATTACAGCTGTTGATCACGGCTATGCTAAAACAGCCCAGCTACAATTTGTAGAAGAAAAATCGCCACTATGGGGGAAAAATCTATACCTCCAAGGGGTGGAATGAAGGAACGGAAAATATTCAGGTAAGGGTCAGTAATTGGACTTAAGACAGAAGCGACCTGATTCGCCCAATCCATTGTTTGAAACCAAGTTAACAGAATTCGGACAATTAATAGAACTAGATAGATTTGGATAAAGCTCTGGAGAGTGCTGGTGAGCAGTTCTGTAGCCATAGATTTATAAGCTTTCTTAGTAAGTTTGTATGAGTGTTATGCCTTGATGTTAAGTTTAACGGATTTAGATCACCCTGTGCCTGAAGACCAATGCAGTACAGCTTTAAAATGCCTAAAACAGAATTATTTCATGGCTCAAGCACCCGTTCATGTGTATTTGCCTCAGCTGTACCTTTCACTGTGCTGACTTGTTGACGTACATCGTCAATGGCTGAATTGAGCTGGGCAATTTTGTCTTCCAAACTCTGACGTGCCGCTTCAATGCTTGCTTCTGCCTTTAGTTCGCGCTTTCTAGCCCTAATTGCCTTAGGGTCTGAGCGCTCAGAATTTAACATAGACCGATCTTCCTCATCCTTTTGATTACTTTTACCAGCAGTAACCAAAGCGCCGATTAATCCACCTATCAATCCCCCGACTACTGCTCCAGTCAGGAATCCACTTGCAAAACCATCTTGCTGACTCATGTTGCTCTGTTGCCCTTGATTTGAAAAATGCAGCTTTTATCCAGATTAACCCATCAAGTTTGAGAGGATCTTGCTGATTAGACAAGGGGTTTGCTACCAGCCCTTAATTCATAATATCGTATCGGAAGCGTTTTAGACAAAGCTTTGAAAGCCCGGTCTGGTGAGCGAACCGGGAATGTGAACCTTGGAACCATGATCAGGAAGTCTAGGTAGAGGTGTTCCAGGCAACACCTCTACTATCAATTGGATTTGCTGTCTAAGTCTGTCAGGGTAATAGGGGCTTGTCGCGGTTTCGGTCAAGTTCCAAAAGCGCGATCGCCTGCATCACCCAAGCCTGGTACTATATATCCCTTACCATTGACTTCCTCATCAATCATGCCAGTGTAGATGGTCAAACTAGGATAATCTGCCCCCAACTTTTGTAAGGCTGGTGGTGCTGCTACCACGCTAATAATCCGTGTTAAATCTGGTGTTGCGCCTCGTTTTTTAAGTTCTGACATTGCCAACATCATTGTGCCACCAGTAGCCAGCATCGGGTCGAGAACTAGGACTCGTGTATTTGGGTCAAACTGATTGGGTAAGGTGTTCAGGTAAAAATTGGCTTGTAAGGTTTCCTCATTTCTGACCAGACCAAGGTGATAAACCGATGCCAAGGGCAGCAAAGTTTGGGCTCCATCTAAGAGCGCTAGTCCAGCCCGCAAAATTGGCACAACTACTATGGGTACTTCTGGATTCACCATAGTTACCTTGCACGGAGCTAGGGGAGTTTGCACTGTTAGTTCTTCATTCGGCAACCAATCCCGCATTGCTTCATAGGTCAACCAGCGTCCCAACTCGGTCATAGCGCTTTTGAACAATGGAGGTGGTGTCGAGGCATCACGGGCAACCCCTAGCCAGTGCTTAACTAGGGGATGGGGTGGAACATAGACACGTAGTTGGAGAGTCATAACAGCTAGTAACTATAAGAATTAGTGATAAACAAATTAGGTAGTGTTAGAGGAATTGGGCAGTAGGGTTTTTCGGAATAACCACAAGTCTTAATCTAGTTGATGATAGTTTCAAGTTTTACATTGATGAACACAGTATTAAGGAGTGTTTGCTTGATTCAAGCAAACCCTATACAAGTTGTCAAAATAGAGACAGCACTCAAAGGGTTTGCTGATCCTTGTAACTATGCCAATAATACTGTTAAGTCGTCAATTACAAGCAAAAAAACCCCGTCAGCTCAGATATACATCTGAGGGGGTCACCGGGTGTGGGCTGGGGCGGGGGACCCTGGTGTAATGATTGCCTTAGTTCCCAAAAAGTTTTCCTTACAGGTTCGCCCACACCCAGTAAGGCTAACAAGGCTGCTTGTTAGCCTCCCCGGTGGATGGTTACCTAACACTCCCGACACTCCCGACACTCCCCTTTTCGGGAAAATGGCTCCCTAAATGTTAACATTTTTTATCAACAAGCTTATAGTAGTAATAAGTGTTCTCCTCTCATTAAGGATAGGCGGGTGGGACCGGTACGCAGCAGCAGGCTGGTGCCCACTTTTTTTTTTGCATTGGTAATGAACTCCTATCTCAACAAGAAACGCTAAACTCAGATCCATCAGTTAATCTATTTAAATTGCTAATTCCATGACTGCTGGATCCCAACCTTGCCCATCAAGCAATCAATCCCATACCATTTCCAATCAATCGGTATTTGATACTATTGTGATTGGCTCTGGTATTGGGGGGCTAGTAACCGCAACTCAGTTGGCAGCAAAGGGAGCGAGTGTGCTGGTGCTAGAAAGCTATATCATTCCTGGTGGTAGTTCGGGTTACTTCGAGCGAGAGGGGTATCGCTTTGATGTGGGAGCATCAATGATTTTTGGGTTTGGCACCAAGGGGACAACCAATCTACTTACCCGAGCCCTTGAGGCTGTCAATGTCAGTCTGGAAACAATTCCAGATCCAGTACAGATTCACTATCATCTCCCTGGTGGTCTAGAGCTAAAAGTCCATCGAGAGTATGAGAATTTTTTGCAAGAACTTACTGCTCACTTCCCTGACCAACGCCAAGGGATTCGCAAATTTTACGATGAATGCTGGAAGGTCTTTAATTGCCTGAATGCGATGGACTTACTGTCCTTGGAAGAACTTGGCTATTTGACCAGAGTATTTTTCCAGCATCCCTTGGCTTGTTTGGGTTTAGTGAAGTACCTACCCCAAAATGTGGGAGACATTGCTCGTAAGTATATTAGCGACCTTGAGTTGCTGAAATTTATAGACATGGAATGTTATTGCTGGTCTGTGGTACCTGCTGACAAAACACCGATGATTAATGCTGGTATGGTGTTTTCTGACCGACATTACGGTGGGATTAATTATCCGGTAGGAGGTGTAGGAAAAATCGCCCAAAAACTAGTGGAGGGATTGGAGAAAGCTGGAGGTCAGATTCTTTATAAAGCTCGAGTGGGGAAAATTCTGCTGGAAAAGGGCAAGGCAGTGGGTGTCCAGCTAGTCAATGGTAAAGAGTATCGAGCAAAACGAATTGTTTCCAATGCTACCCGTTGGGATACATTTGAGAAATTGCTGCCAGCTGACCAAATGCCAAGAGTTGAGCGGAAATGGCAACAGCGTTATCAGAAATCACCGGGTTTCTTGAGTTTACATTTAGGGGTAAAGGCAGATGTTTTACCACCTGGTACAGAGTGTCACCATATTGTCCTAGAAGACTGGGAAAATATGGAGGATGCGGAGGGGACTATTTTTGTTTCGATTCCTACCTTGCTTGATCCCAATTTAGCGCCAGAAGGCTATCATGTTTTCCACACCTTTACCCCGAGCTGGATGGAAGATTGGCAAGGGTTATCCCCTCGTCAGTACGAACATAAGAAGGAAGAGGCAGCTGGAGGCTTAATTGAGCGACTGGAGAGGATTTTTCCTGGCTTAGATGCTGGATTGGATTACATGGAGGTGGGAACACCACGCAGTCATCGACGATTTTTGAACCGTATGGATGGAACCTATGGGCCAATTCCCCGCCGCAAATTAATGGGATTGTTGGGAATGCCGTTTAATCGGACTGCGATTCCAGGGCTTTATTGTGTTGGGGATAGCACCTTTCCGGGGCAAGGTTTAAATGCAGTAGCGTTTTCGGGATTTGCTTGTGCTCACCGTATTGCTGTGGATTTGGGATTCTAGGTAGAATGCTTCTTAGGGAACAGCGGGGGAATAGGCAATAGGGAACAGGCAAGCTAGCAATAGGCAAGCTAGCAATAGGCAATAGGGAACAGGCAAGCTAGCAATAGGCAAGCTAGCAATAGGCAATAGGGAAAAAATCCTGTGTACGTCATTAATATGAGAATCGCTATAAAATATAGCGGTTTGCGACTTTGTTAAGTACATATTTATGGTTTTTTATAGAACAGGGAACAGCGGTTCACCGGAACAGGGAATAGAGCAATTGGCATCCAATCTAAGTTATTTATTATTGCCAATTAAGAAGTGGAATTTATCTTTTTTGTCCCATTTTCATAATTAACTTATCTGCAAAGGGCTATAAGTATTCAAACGCCAATCAGATCACACTCGCCACAGTTCCCAAACCTCCTTCTGTTTCCCTATTCCCTGGGTGCATCTCACTTGTGCAAAAACACTCTTCGGCAATAGAAAGCTAATATCATTTTATGACAATTACCTTTAATAAAAATCTCCCCCATCTCCCCACCCTCCCAGGGTTATTTCATTCTGGATCTAGGTAACGAGTTTACAGTCTTTCAGCCATCACTAACCGGAATTATCGAAGGCTGAAAAGACGTATCCTCGTAAATGCATAAAATATTGCAATTTAGAATGAAAC